>CAXUNH010000022.1:0-32901 GCA_964252405.1 uncultured Acidobacteriaceae bacterium
GAATGGTCGGGGCGAGAGGATTCGAACCTCCGACCCCCTGCTCCCGAAGCAGGTGCGCTACCAGGCTGCGCTACGCCCCGAACCGTTGTAGTTGCGAGTGCCGGCCCATGGTAGAGTCCGCAACCGCACAACCCATGACGGGCCGGGGTCGCATTCTCGCCGACTTCGTGAGTCTAGCAGAAAAGCCGTCGTCAGGCTCCCCTTTTGCTCCCCCGAAGAGTGCTAGACCGGCGTGCGCCACGGTCCGCACTCGCCGGGTGCATTAGACTAGAGGCATGTGGCGTGACACGCAAAGGCGCGTTGAGCGGCGGAGTAGCCGCTGTTGTCGCTGTTGTTGATGCTGCCGCAGGCTCGCCACGCGCGACGCTTTCCTCGCTCCCTCATCCCATAGGGAACCGGCTCCGGAACACGGAGCCAGCGTACGAACCCCGACCCGGGCTCTTTTGCGATCGACCTTTCCTTTCACCGCTTCCTTGCGGAGGTCTCTTGTCAGCCACCAACATAGCCCCCGTGCCGGCGGCCATCGCCAACGCCGAGCGCCTCAACCACCTCCAGGCGCTCGAAGCCGAGAGCATCTACATCCTGCGCGAAGCCGTCGCCGAGTTCGCCCGCCCGGTCATGCTCTACTCCATCGGCAAGGACTCCAGCGTTATGCTGCGCCTCGCGCAGAAGGCTTTCTTTCCCGGCAAGATTCCGTTTCCGCTCCTCCACATCGACACCGGCTACAAGTTCCCGGAGATGATCGCCTTTCGCGACGCCTACGCCCGCGAAATCGGCGCCGAACTCATCGTCCATCGCAACGAAGAAGCCATCGCCGGGGGCATGAGTCCGTGGGGCATGGGCACCCAAAATTGTTGCGGCGCGCTAAAAACTCGCTCTCTGCTCGATGCTCTGGCCGAAGGCGGCTTCGACGCGGCGTTCGGTGGAGCCCGCCGCGACGAAGAAAAATCTCGCGCCAAGGAACGCGTCTACAGCTTCCGCGACGCTGCGGGCCAATGGGACCCCAAGAACCAGCGACCCGAACTTTGGAGCCTGTTCAACTCGCGCCTGCGCAAAGGCGAATCCATTCGCGTCTTTCCGCTGAGCAACTGGACCGAACTCGATATCTGGCTTTACCTCTACGCGGAGCAGATCCCCATCGTGCCGCTCTACTTTGCCGAAGAGCGCGAGATCGTTCGCCGCGGCGATACCCTGCAGATGGTCCACCCCATGATCAAGCTGCTGCCCCATGAGCGCCCGGAAACGATGCGTGTGCGTATGCGGTCCCTGGGTTGTCTACCCTGCACAGGCGCCATCCGCTCCGACGCTGACACGCTCCCCGGGATCATTGAAGAGCTGATCACGTTCCGGCGCTCCGAACGCGAAAACCGCGCCATCGACCACGACGAAGAAGGCTCCATGGAGCTGAAAAAGCGCGAGGGCTACTTCTGATGGACGTTTCTGCACTTGCAGACTCCGTCGTCTCGACCGAAGCGCAGCGGGGTGAAGAAATATCCGTTTCGCCTTTGTCTGCCATGTTGTCCTTCCTGCAGGGAACCTGCTCCTTGCCCAGCGCAGCCTAAAGGTCCTCGATGCCACTCACCGAAGTTCATCTCAACCCCGACCCAAACGAGGCCGCCCGAGAGGCCCGCTTCCGCACGTTCCTCGACGCGCACCTTGACCAGGATCTTCTGCGCTTCACCACCGCCGGCTCCGTCGATGATGGCAAAAGCACGCTCATCGGCCGGCTCCTGCACGACACCAAGAGCGTCTACGAAGACCAGCTCGCCAGCATCCGCGCCAGCCGCGTGAACCGTACCGGCAACGGCAGCGTCGACCTCTCGCTGCTCACCGATGGCCTCCGGGCCGAGCGCGAGCAGGGCATCACCATCGACGTGGCCTATCGCTATTTCTCCACCTCCAGGCGCAAATTCATCATCGCGGACACCCCTGGCCACGAGCAGTACACCCGTAACATGGCCACGGGCGCGTCTACCGCTGATGTCGCGATTGTTATCATCGATGCAAACGCCTTTGCCAGGGCCGGCAGCCTGCTCCCGCAGTCCCGTCGCCACACCTTCATTGCAAGCCTGCTGCGTATTCCGCACGTGGTCGCGGCGGTAAACAAGATGGACCTCGTCGACTACGATCAGGCCATCTTCGACAGCATCCAGCAGCAGTTTCTCGACCTCGCGGACAAACTTGGCGTGCCATCCGTTGCGCTGATCCCCGTGAGTGCTCTGGCTGGGGACAACGTCGTGGAACCCAGCGCCAACATGCCGTGGTACACGGGCGGCACCCTGCTCGACTACCTCGAAACCGTTCCTCTCAAGACCGGAGAAACGCGGAGCGGCCCCCTGCGCTTTCCCGTGCAACTGGTCGTCCGCCCGGATTCGGAGTTTCGTGGCTTCGCCGGGCGGGTAGAGAGCGGTGTGCTCACTCCCGGCCAGGTTGTGCGCGCACTTCCGAGCGGCCGCATAACGCGGGTCCGCTCCCTCGTCACCTACGACGGCGAGCTCAAGAAGGCCTACGCACCGCAGAGCCTCACGGTGGAACTGGAAGACGAGATCGACCTGAGCCGGGGCGAAATGCTCATCGCGGAGGACGAGTCCGCACCGCTGACCAGCACGCACATGCGAGCCATGGCCGTGTGGATGTACGAGGGAGCTCTCACCCCGGGCGGCACGTACTTGCTCAAGCACACCACGCGTTCTGTGCGGGCCACGGTCCGCGCGATCGGCTACCGTGTGGACGTCAACACCGCCGATCACCTCCCCGCAGCCGAACTCACGATGAACGACATCGCCGAGCTCGACATCGAAACCAGCCTCCCGCTCTTCTTCGATCCCTACGCCGAGAACCGGTCTACCGGCTCGTTCATCCTGATCGATCCGCTCTCTAACGCCACCGTGGCCGCAGGCATGTTGATCGGGGCAGCGCCGGAACCCGCTCGGGAGGAGCCGAAAGAAACGCCGCTCTTCCTGCTCTGGCAGAATGCGACCGCGGACCAACTCGAGCGCCTTCGCACCACGCTCGAAGCACGAGGCAAGCGTATCGTGCTCATCGACGATCCAGCGATCCCGGAGAACACGCTCTCTGCCGTCGTGCGGGCGCTGGAACTCGCCGGAGCCTGCGCTGTCTCGACCAATCCCAACCTGCAACCCCATACCTTGCTGGAGCTGCAGGCGCATTACACCGGGCGTATCCTGCAGGGTCAGCATGCAATCGAGCGATGGATGGAGGCGCAGTAGTCCGATGAGCAGCACACAGAATTTCCTTACCGAACTGCACCTGGACGCGCCTCCAACGGATGTAGCCGACGTGCTCGCTGACCCTGAATCGCACTCGGCCGAGGGGATCGTCCGCGCCGTCCTCGATGCGTCCCGCGGGGAAGACATCTGCCTCACCAGCAGCTTCCAGACGGAAGACATGATCGTGCTCCACATGCTGCGCCGGCACCTGGCGGACGTACCCGTCATTTTCCTCGAAACCGGCTATCACTTTCCCGCCCTGATCGAGTACCGCGATCGCCTAGCACGGGAGTGGGGCCTGAACCTGATCAACGCGCTCCCTGTCACAACACGGGAAGAGCATGAGTCCACTCATGGCCTGCTCTTTATCGTGCAACCCACAAGCTGCTGCCAGATCCGCAAAGTCGAACCCCTGATGCGCTCGCTCCAGCCCTACACCTGGTGGTTCACCGGTCTGCGCCGCGAGCAGTCTCCCACTCGCGCCAATCTGCGCAAGATCGAAGACCACAAACTTCCCACCGGCAAGACAATGAAGAAGATCAGCATCCTCGCCGACTGGACGTGGTCGCAGGTGGAACTCTACGCCCGCGAGCACAACATACCGCGCCTGTCCCTCTACGACCAGGGCTACACCTCCATCGGCTGCGAACCCTGCACCGCCATCCCGGAGGCCGGCGCCGATCCCCGCAGCGGTCGCTGGGGCGGCAAGAAACTCGAGTGCGGCATTCACACCTTCAGCGAGAAAACGTAGTCCTCAGGTCAACGTACGACATGAAGCGTGCAACGTAGCGCTAGAATGCATGGTGCTGCATAAGGAGCCACCGCCACTTTGATCGAACGCCGCAAAATCGTCGAACTTTGGAAGGGCGGCAACGCCGCGGCCCTCGCCACGCTCGTGCGCGTTGAAGGCTCCAGCTATCGCACAACCGGGGCGCGCCTGCTTATCGCCACCGACGGCACCTACGCAGGCTCCGTATCGGGCGGCTGCCTTGAAGCCGAGATCGTGCGCAAAGCGCAATGGCTCGTCCGCGACGGCGCCGTGGTCGAATGCTACTCCACGCTCTTTGACGACACCGCAGACATCCCCTATGGTCTTGGCTGTGGCGGAACCGTCGACGTTCTGATCGAGCCAGTGAATTCACCGGAGTGCGCAGCACTGATGCAGGCGTTTGCCGCGTCCTTGCAGGATCAGCCCCGCACCGTACACACGTGGCTTCCGGCGCCGGGGCGCGCGCTGGCCCGCATCGTTGCTGGCTCGAACAATAACGAACTCTTCCGATCCGCGAATACGCCCGGGAACACAAGGGAGGCCTTCACGGAACAACTGCAACCACCGCAACGCCTCTTTCTCTTCGGCGCCGGCGATGACGCGCAGCCGATGGTGCGCCTGGCCGCCCTGCTCGGCTGGACCGTTCACGTCGTCGACGGTCGCCCGCAATGGGCGCGCGCCGACCGCTTTCCCGAGGCCCGCACCGTAGTGGCCACAAACCAACTCGGCGCAGTGCAACCCACAACGCAGGACGCGGTCGTCCTGATGACCCACAGCTATGAGCAGGACCGCGCCTGGTTGGAGCAGGTGCTTCCCCTGCAACCCCGCTACCTTGGCCTGCTCGGCCCGCGTCATCGTAGCTCGCTGCTCATTGCGGAAGCTGCGCAGGCCCTCGGCTGGACGCTTGAACAAGCCTGCGAACGTCTCTTCTCGCCCGTGGGCCTGGACCTCGGTGGCGACGGCGCTGAGGCCATCGCGCTCAGCACGGTTGCGGAGATCCAGTCATGCATTCAAGGCAAGCTCGGCCACTCACGCCGCATGACGCCGACCATGATCAGCCAACAGATCGCGCAAGGTGGCGCGTCTCGCTACCTGCAAGCGCAATGCGCGCTGTAAACCCCGGCGCGCTGATCCTGGCAGCCGGCTTTTCGCGCCGCCTTGGTCGCGCCAAACAGGAGATCCTGCTGGGCGGCGAGACCCTGCTTGCTCGTGCTGTGCGCATCGCCCAGGCAGCAGGCCTCGATCCGGTCATCGTTGTTGTCCGCGACCCTCACCACATGGAACAGGCGCGATCGTTCAATGCGACGGTGCTGCTCAACGAACGAGCACAAGAAGGCATGGCCACCTCCGTGATCACCGGCGTTCTTTGGGCCGGGCAGCAGGGACTTCCGGGCCTTGTTCTGATGACCTGCGACCAGCCCGCACTGCGCCCGGGGCACCTGCGTGCGCTCTGTGCGACGCCAGACCAGATCACCGGCTCGCGCTATGCGGGCCGCAACGGAGTCCCCGCGTATTTTCCATCCTCCGCGTTCAGTGCACTGCTCGAACTCACCGGAGACGCCGGCGCACGAAGCCTCTTGCAGAACGCCGCCACGATCCCGGATGAGTCACTTGCCCTGGACATCGACACCGAAGCCGATCTGCAGCAAGCTGAGCAGCTACTCAACCCACGCGGCGCTTAGTTCTGTCCGTCGCTCGCCAGGCTGCGCACAAACTCTTCCACCAGGTTCGCCGCGACAGTTGCGCGATATCGCGCGGTAGAGCGAATGTCATCAATGGGCCGAGCCTCAGAACCCACCGCCGCCCGCGCCGCGCGTACTGTTGCATCGATCCCCTCAGCCGCAACAGAGGCGCCCAGCAAGCTGGCCTCCGCGGCCGCCAGCCGCAGCGGACGATCGGCCAGCGAGGCCGCACCCAGACGCACCTCGGCGATCCGTTTATCCTCCACCCGCGCCACCCCGGCAATCGCGGTTTTGGAGATCGCCTGGGCGTTTCGTGTGCCCACCTTGCGGATGTACTGCCGCATCGCTCCGAACCTCCGCGGCACGGAGATGCTGTGTAACAACTCGTCGGCCCGCAACGCCGTGCGCTTGTAGCCCAGATGAAACTCGCTGTACCGCAAGGTGCGCGATCCCTGGGCGCTCACCAGCGTGAGCTCGGCATCGTATGCGAGCAGGGCAGGTGGCGTATCGGCGGCCGGCGACGCATTGCAAAGGTTGCCGCCGATTGTGCCGCGATTCTGATTCGCGACGGATCCGGTCCACGAAGCGGCCTTGACCAGCAGCGGAAACTCGCGCTGCAAAGTCGCATCCTCGCGTATGTCGGTGAACGTGCATCCCGCACCGATCCGCACAACCTTCGCGTCCCCAGCAATCACGCGTAACTCCGCCAGGTGTTGGATGGACACAAGCGAACGCGCGCTGAGCCGGCCCGTGTTGAAGGCCACCATCAACTCCGTGCCGCCCGCCATCGGCGTGAAACGCCCTGGCTCTGCCGCAAGCCGCTGCAAAATATCGCTCAATGAAGCCGCGCAGGTGAACTCGAACGCCGCAGGATTAGATCGCATGAGCCTCGGTTCCCCGCGCGTCTTCTCCGCTGCCTTTAGCCGCAACCTGCAACGCCACCGCTTCCGCTACAGCACTGAAGATCCGCATATAGCCCGTGCAACGGCAAAGATTGCCCGCCAATCCCTCGCGGATCTCTTCGCGACTTGGCCGCGGCGTTTTGCTCAGCAGATGTTTTGTCGCCAGGATCATCCCTGGGGTGCAGATGCCACACTGCGCGCCACCTTCCTTCAGAAAACATTGCTGCACCGGATGGAGCTCGCCGTCCGCGCTCAAGCCTTCAATCGTGCACACCGCAGCACCGCTGATCTGCAACGCCGGTACCAGGCATGAGTTCACTAACACACCGTCCACCAGCACCGCGCACGCGCCGCACTCGCCTTCACCGCAGCCCTCTTTGGTCCCCGTCAAGCGCAGGTCCTCGCGCAGTACATCCAGCAACCGCTTCATCGGCGGCACATGCACACGCGCCTCCCCACCGTTGACGCTGAAGCGAACCTCACAGCAGCTCACGCCAGCACCTCCGTCCGCGTGTCGCGATCCACTTCAGGCGCCAGCTCTTCCGCCCCTCCACGCGCGGGTTCGGTGAAGCTCGTGAACCGCTCAAACAGATCCTCCGGCAAGAGGGGAATGCTGTTGAACGAAACACCCGTGGCATTCTCAATTGCATTCAAAATGGCAGGCGCGGGCCCGTCCATCGGCAGCTCACCGATCCCCTTCGCACCGCCTGGGCCATGCACACTGGGCACCTCAGCGAAGTGCACGTGGATCTCGGGCAGATCCGCCGCAGTCGGCATGATGTAGTTCGTCATCTGGTTGTTTGCCAGGTGGCCATCGCTGTACTCGCACTTCTCATACAACGCATACCCGATCCCCTGCGCCACACCGCCCTCGATCTGACCCTTCGCCAGCACCGGATGCATGATCCTGCCCACCTCTTGCAGGGCGTCAAAGCGCGTGACTGTGGCCGTGTACGTATCCATGTCAACAGCCACCTCCGCCACATACACGGCCCAGGCATAGTCCGGATACGCATCGCCCCGGTACAGATCGTCGTCCCACGAAATCGGCTTCACGGGCTCGTACCGCACCGAACTCCCCAGGCTGCCATGCTCTGCAAGGTAGCGTGCCGCCGCGGCGCCGAACTCTTCTGGCGTAGATTCTGCACCCAGTCCAGCAAAGTTCCGAAGCGCAAGCAGCAGCTTCTCCGCCGCGCGCTCCACCAGCTTGCCCACGATCATCGCTGTCCGGCTCGCGACCGTCGGCCCTGAGTTCGGCACCCGCGCCGTGTCGGGCAACCGGATCACGATCCGGTCATACGGCAGTCCCAGCGCATCCGCAGCCACCTGGCACAGGATCGTATTTGTCCCCTGCCCAAACTCCGTCGAGGCCACGAGCACCTCCACTTGCAGCGTCTCCGGATCCACGGCAAGCCGCACCTCGGAGTTCAACCGGCGCTCGCCTGATCCCGTAAATCCCGCGCCATGCATGAAGCACGCAAACCCCACGCCCCGCTTGACAGGGCTATGCCGATTCTCCTCTGCGAAGCGCTCGATCTTCTCGTAGTACCCATGCTCCTGGAGCGCGCGCGTCAGCAATCCCTGCATGTCGATGGGCGAAGTCAAGACCTGCCCCGTCGCGGTGCAATCCCCTGTGCTCAGGAAGTTCCGTCGCCGCAACTCCTCCGGCGGCAAGCCCACCACGCGCGCAATCCGGTCCATGTGCCGCTCCAGCGCAAACAGCGACTGCGGCGCGCCAAATCCGCGAAACGCACCGTGCGGTGGAATGTTCGTTGCCATTGCCTTGGACCGCACCCGCAAATGCGGCCACTTGTACGGACCCGGCGAATGAATCGTCCCGCGAGACAACACCACCGGCGACAACGTCGAGTACGCTCCCCCATCGATGGCGAACTCAATGGTCCCACCCAGCAGCTTGCCCTCCTGGCTCACTGCCGTGCGATGTCGCGTGCGCGAGGGATGCCGCTTCGTGGTTGCGGCCATGTCTTCGGCGCGGTCATACACCAGCTTCACCGGATGGCCGCACTTCATCGCCAGCAACGCGGCGTGCGACCCGATCACGGAAGGGAAGTCCTCCTTCCCGCCAAACGCCCCGCCCGTCTCCGTCTGGAGGACGCGACACTTCTGTTCGGGCAACCCGAACACCACCGTCAACGCGTGCACCAGGTAAAACGGGCACTGCATCGACCCGCGTACACACACACTTTCCACCTCGCCGTCCGCACCGCGAAAGCACTCTGCGATGACTCCGTTGGGCTCGATGTAGAGCTGCTCCTGAGCGCCCGTCGTGTACTCGCCTTCAACAATGAAGTCCGCGCGCTCAAACGCCTCAGCAAGTCCGTCCTCGGTCACGGAGGCCTCACCCGTATACATGGTATAGGTCTTGAAGCAGTTCGCGGTCGCACCCCAGTCGGCGCCATTCCAGATCACCCGATCCGCATCTTCGTCCGCAACAGCCGCTTCGCTGTCTTCCAGGGTGAACACGCCCGGCATTTCTTCGTACTCAATCTGCACACCCGCCCGCGCGCGCAGCAGGGCGGTCTTCTGCGGATGCGCAATCAGCAGGATCGGCTCTTCCGCATGGTTCACAAACTCAGCCGCCAGACACGGATGATCCCTGGTCAGGTGAACGATCGTATTCTCGCCAGGAATATCGCCCGCGCGCACCACGGCGTACTCCGACCATGGCACGTCCGGATGGAAGTGGATGGCCCGAATGCGTCCGCGCGCGATGCTGGACCTGATGGTTGTGCCATGCCACATTCCCGGCAGGTCCAGGTCGTCCACATACAGCGCGGCGCCCAGCACCTTGGCCCGGCCCTCCTTGCGGAGAGGCGACGTCCCCAAAACCGGTCCTGTGTGCTCGGCCATGCGTCCACGCGCCTTTTACGTCGGGGGTTTCGGAAGAGAATAGCCGAAACCGCGCCGGGCGTCACTGCCCCGGCCGCGCCACGTGACTCGCAGACCAGCCTAGAAGTGCCGCAGCTTCGGTCGTGGAGCCTCGCCGATCTCCGTACTCGTTCGCGCCGGCTCAGGGGACGGAACGACGGACGGCCGCTCGATGCGCTCAATCGAACGCGACACAAGGTCTCTGGAGCCCAGGCCCACCGCCAGCGACAGCGCAAACACAATGCCGCCAAACAAAATCCCGAAAGCCAGCTCAACAATCGTTCCGCCAATGCGCAGGTGATCCAGCGCCATCGCGGCCGTCAGCACCAGCACCAGCCACTTCACCCCAAGCGACAGCACCCGCGCGTATTGAAGTTGCGCATTGACCGCGCTGATTAACACAGAACGCGAAAGAAACCGCGCGATCAGCCCACCCACAAACAGCAGCAGCACCGCGCCTACCAGGTGCGTCAGGTAGGGCAGCACAAACAACTCCACCTGCGAGTTTGCCTGGTAGGCGGCGTCGAACCCGGTGATCCCCACAGCCACGCCTACCAGAATGAACAGCCACAGCACCGTACGCGCAGCCAGTGCGCTGGGCGAGTGCGCTGGCGACCAGTCACCGAGGGTGGTCACTGCGCCCGGTAGTCGCCAGGCGGACACCCGCTCGTCAAAGCGCAACCGCACCAGCACCGCGCGAAACGCGGCGGCGAGCCCCCATCCCAGGAGGGTCAGCAAAATAATCGCCATCAGGAAGACAACAACGCCCGGCAAAAAGGCCGCAAGCACCGCGATCACACGGTGCGTCGATTGGCGGAGAGCGAATTCAATCTGTGGTCCCATGGTGTTCCTTTCCCCGCGCGCGTGTTGGACGCTGTCGCGGCATGCCTGCCCGTCCTAGGGGTTGAAGCGATCCGGCCAGCGCCAGCGCGAAACCACATACGGCTTCTCCTGCTCAAACGCAGAGGCTGTGCTTTCCAGCAGTGCAGCGCTGCCCGCCGTTCCACTGCCTTCCCGCAGCAGGCTCGCCACCCAGGCCAGGTACAGCGGCGTTAACGCGCCAAGCAGATGTCCCCGGTTCAACGTGCGCAGATGAAACGCGATCGCAAAGTCATACACCACCCGCGCCCAAAGGCTCGGCGGAAAGGAGAATGACTCTGCCGGACTCAGCGAAAGCTTTTTGAGCGCAAGCAAGGTCTGCGGCGGCAAGACCAGCGACCAGATCTCGCGCAGGTTGGAAAACGCCAGCCGGAACCCGTCTACCATGGACCGGAGCTCTTCCGCGCCATCGGCGTCGGGATGCGCGGCTGAGGGCGTAAACGTACGCCCGGCCGGCACCGTCCGCGCCCTCTGCCAGAAGGTGGCCTTCGCCTCGATGTCCGCAAACAACGCTGACGTCACCGCGGGAAACAGCACATTCAGATCGGCTTCCTGGGGCCTGGGCAGCGAACGTTCTCCGCTCTCGGTCTGCCGCACCGTGAATCCCGCAATGGCAGCTTCCGCTACCGGCCAGACAAACCCATCTTCCTGCGTACTGGCCCGCGTCGCCACGCTCGCCAGCCTGCTGAGCATGCGCGGCGACAGACCTGCGTCCAGCGGCAGGGGAAAGCGAATGTCCACACCGAACAGCGCGCGGGTGAGCGGATACAGCAGTGCGGAGTTCACCAGTCCCTCCTCCGGCCCGGTGCGATAGCGCGGAACGACCAGGTCGACCTTTGCCCCAACTGCCTGGCGGAGGCTGACCATGGTCGCTGGGCTTAGCGTTGTGGCTTCTGTGCCAAGCAACAACGCGCCCGCCGCACCACTCTCGGAGACAAGCCGCGCCGCCGCCGCATAGTCCAGCGCATTGAGCACCCATTCGCTGTCCGTTCGCTGCACGGGGTAGGGAACGATCCTTGCACCGTCCTCGCCCAAAGCCTGCTCCTCCGCCTGATCCGGAGACGCAATCACCAGCGACTCGCCCGCGAATAGCTGCCGCAGGTTCTGCACCATAGCCGTGAGGTCATCGGCGGGCATGGAAGGCAGGCAAACCGCCACCGTCGGCGTGTGTCCACGCATGCTCGCGTGCATCTCCGGAGCGGCCTGCCCGTGTTGTGCATCGAGACTGGGAAGTGTAGACATCAGCGTGCCCCCGCATCCTGCGCATCAGCCGCCCCGGAGAGCAGCGTCAGCAGACCTTGCAGCGGAATCGACAACCACGTCGGCCGGTTGTTCAACTCGTACAGCAGCTCATAGAACGCCTTTTCGAGCAGCAGGGACGATAGGAGGATCTTCGCCTCCTCCGCTTGCGGCAGAAGCTCCGGCCGCGCCTTCACGGCCTCGGCATACCCTCCAAGATACGCCGCCGCATAGTCCAGCGCATTGAGCACCCATTCGCTGTCCGTTCGCTGCACGGGGTAGGGAACGATCCTTGCACCGTCCTCGCCCAAAGCCTGCTCCTCCGCCTGATCCGGAGACGCAATCACCAGCGACTCGCCCGCGAATAGCTGCCGCAGGTTCTGCACCATAGCCGTGAGGTCATCGGCGGGCATGGAAGGCAGGCAAACCGCCACCGTCGGCGTGTGTCCACGCATGCTCGCGTGCATCTCCGGAGCGGCCTGCCCGTGTTGTGCATCGAGACTGGGAAGTGTAGACATCAGCGTGCCCCCGCATCCTGCGCATCAGCCGCCCCGGAGAGCAGCGTCAGCAGACCTTGCAGCGGAATCGACAACCACGTCGGCCGGTTGTTCAACTCGTACAGCAGCTCATAGAACGCCTTTTCGAGCAGCAGGGACGATAGGAGGATCTTCGCCTCCTCCGCTTGCGGCAGAAGCTCCGGCCGCGCCTTCACGGCCTCGGCATACCCTCCAAGATACGCCGCCGCGCTTGCGTTCTCCCACAGCCTTGCCCATGGGCGGAGCGCCTCTACCGTATCCGGACGCCTCTGGGTCGCGCGCTGCAGCCCAGCCTGTGCCGCATAACTGAAGCTTCGCAGCATCCCCGCCACGTCCCGCAAAGGTGACTGCTTGCGCCGCCGCTCCTCCAGCGTGCGCGCGGGCTCCCCTTCGAAGTCCACCAGCAAAAAGTCCGAACGCGCGCGCAGCGTCTGCCCAAGATGGTAGTCGCCATGGATCCGGATACGCTGTCCAAAGCGATTCGGATTGCCATTCAGTCCCGAAAGCAAGGATTCGATCGAATTCGTCCCGCTCAGGAGCCGTCTTGCTTCATCCTGTGTCTCTGGCGGCACGCGCTCCATCCCTGACTGAAGCGTCTCCAGCGCAGAGCGCGCCTGCGCCAGGATGCGCTCCCGCTCCGCCGCAAGGTCATGCGCGGTGAAGCTCTCGGCCGCGAACGCCTGGTTGTCGGTCGGCGTTGCCAGAGCCACATGAAGCTCCCCTGTGCGCCGGCCGAGCAACTGCGCCGCCTCCAGGAAGAGTCCCGCGTGCTCGCGAGCCTCCGCGGGGATGTCGATTGCCTCACCGATCTGCGGCGCCTGCCCCGTGCTCGCCGGCGCTGGGCTATTCGCGACCGATTCGAAGTACCGCCCCAACTCTTCGAGCGTCCACTCCCACCCGTCGCCCTCGTTGGGCGCAAACACCTGCAGAAACGCCAGCGTTGTGCCGTCATCCGTGCGATGCAGATCGCCAAGATACGCGGGGATGTTCGCGTAATGGCCCACTTCTGTCAGAAAGCGAGTGATCTCGACGTCGGGGTTCTGCCCAACGCGCAGCCTGCGGAAGAGCTTCAAAATTGCCCGGTCGCCAAACAGAATCGACGTGTTCGACTGCTCGGCGGAACCCAAACGCGAAGGCACTTCAAGCAACTCGCGCCCATCCAGAGTCTTCGCCTTCGAGGCCGCGAACGACGCCTGGGACGTGCCCAACTCCAACGCAATCTCTGAGCCCTTCACAATCAACTGCAGCAAGGCGTTTCGGAACTCCGCGCTCGCCGTGGCGTCGTACAGCATCACCGGTCCGCTCTCGCGATTCAGTGTTGCAATCACCGCGGCGG
Organism: uncultured Acidobacteriaceae bacterium; assembly: GCA_964252405.1. Taxonomy (GTDB): domain Bacteria; phylum Acidobacteriota; class Terriglobia; order Terriglobales; family Acidobacteriaceae; genus Granulicella. The sequence goes on from CAXUNH010000022.1 coordinate 13,463, forward strand.
GCGACTTCTCGCGAATCTCTTCCGCTTCACCATCACTGGCCATTGCCAGTGGAAGTTGATACAGATCGGAGGTGCCATCCTCATACAGAATGTTCACGGAGGACAGCGCGGCGCTGGTACCCGGAATCGGCGTCACGGTCGCCAGTTGTGTCGACCGGATCGTGCGTGACTTGCCGCCAAACCAGCGGCGCTGTGCGATGTACTTTGGCAGCACCTGTTCCAGCAGCGCCTGGCTGCTCTCGTTCAGCAGAGTGCCCAGTGTACCGGCGGGCATGGCCGTCACTTGCGCGGCACGCTCGGCAAGCGCAGTTGCAGGTTCATCTACCACGGGGGCCTCCGGTACGGGCGCGCCTTCCTGCAACTCCAGCCAAAGAAAGCTGTAGGGCGCAAGCGTCAGCGCATAGGGTGTCTTATCCACGGTTGGGAACGGCACGTAGCCCAGCATTTCCACCGGCTGCCGCCCCACATACTTGCTCAAATCCAACTGCACCGGTTGCGCAAACCGCGACAGGTTGGCCACGCACAGGATGGTCTCGCAGTGTCCATCCTCAAACTCATAGCTGCGAATGTAGGCCAGAATCTTGCGATTGGACGGGTGCAGGAACTGCAGCGTTCCGCGCCCAAACACACGGAACAGCTTACGCAGCGCGATCATGTTGCGCGACCAGTGCAACAGGCTGGAGGGATCGCTCTGCTGTGCCTCCACGTTGATCGCCTGGTAGCCCCAGATTGGGTCCATGATCACGGGAAAGTAGAGCTTCGCGGGCACAGCCTTGCTGAACCCGGCGTTGCGGTCGGAGTTCCACTGCATCGGTGTGCGCACGCCATTGCGATCGCCCAGGTAGATGTTGTCGCCCATCCCGATCTCATCGCCGTAGTAAATGATCGGCGTGCCGGGAAAGCTGAACAGCAGTGAGTTCAGCAGCTCAATGCGACGGCGGTTGTTGTCCAGCAACGGCGCCAACCGCCGCCGGATTCCCACGTTGATGCGCATGCGCGGATCGGCAGAGTAGGCCATATACATGTAATCCCGCTCTTCATCCGTCACCATCTCCAACGTCAACTCATCATGGTTGCGCAGAAACAGTCCCCACTGGCAGTTAGGTGGAATATCCGGCGTCTGCGCCATGATGTCAGTGATGGGCAGGCGGTCCTCCTGCCGGATCGCCATGTAAATGCGCGGCATCAGCGGGAAGTGAAACGCCATGTGGCACTCATCGTCTTCGCCAAAGTACGGGCGCACGTCCTCGGGCCACATGTTGGCCTCGGCCAGGATCAACCGGTTATCGTACTCCTCGTCAATCACTTTGCGGATCTGCTTGATCACCACGTGCGTCTCGGGCACATTTTCACAACTCGTGCCGTCGCGCTCCACCAGGTATGGAATCGCGTCCAGTCGCAACCCGTCCACGCCCATGTCCAGCCAGAAGCGCATCGCGTTCAGCACCTCTTCCATCACGCGTGGGTTGTCGAAGTTCAGATCAGGCTGGTGTGAGAAGAAGCGGTGCCAGTAGTACTGCTCCGCCACATCATCCCACGTCCAGTTGCTCTTCTCCGTATCCGTGAAGATGATGCGCACGCCGTCATACAGCTTGTCCGTATCGCTCCACACATACATCTCGCGCTCGGGCGAGCCCTTCGGCGCTCGTCGCGCTGCCTGGAACCACGGATGCTGATCGGAGCTGTGATTGATGACCAGCTCGATCATCACCTGCATGTTGCGCGCATGCGCCTCGTTCAGGAACTCCTGAAAATCCGCAATCGTCCCGTAACTCGGGTTCACGTCCAGGTAGTCTGCGATGTCATACCCGTCATCCTTCAACGGGGAAGGGAAGAACGGCAGCAACCAGAGGCAGGTGACCCCCAGATCCTGCAGATAGTCCAGCTTCGAGATCAGCCCCTGAAAATCTCCGATGCCGTCGCCATTGGAGTCCGCAAACGCGCGAACGTGCAGCTCATAGATGATGGCGTCCTTGTACCAGAGCGGATCGGTGACGCTGGAGGGCTTCTTCACTCGTGCTGAACCTTTCGTGCAATCGTCTTAGGTGGGGTTGGATGCCAGGTCAGGCCGAAAGTGTGGTCGAGGTCGCCGTCACCAACGACGGCACTACCCGCAGCACATGTGCCGGCAGTTCCGGCCGCAGCGCCACATAGCTCCACTCCTTCCATGTGTACCGTGCGCCGGTCAACAGCTCTTCCACCTCAAACTCCGCACCCCATGGCACGCCCAGGTGATCCAGCCGCAAACGAATCCAGGCGGTCTGCTCTTTGTTCGGGTCCAGGTTCACCACGACCAACATCGTATTCAGGCCATCCTCGCTGGATTTCGAGTAACACATGATCTGGTCGTTTTCTGCGGTGTGGAAGTGCAACCGCTCATTCCGCTGCAAAGCCACGTTTTCGCGCCGAATTTTGTTCAACTCGGCGACCAGGGGCGCGATCGAGATCGGGTCGGCCCGGTCCCACGCGCGAATTTGGTACTTCTCGCTATCCAGGTACTCCTCCGACCTCTTCTTGCCTGCGGCGGGCTTCGCGGGCCGCCACTCGCACAATTCGTAGGCCGGACCGTAAATGCCCCAGTTCGCACTCAGCGTCGCGGCCAGCACCGCTCGCTGCATAAATACCGACCGGCGTGCCACGGGATCGGCTACCTGGAGCTGCTCGTGCAGGATGTCCGGCGTATTCGGCCAAACATTGGGCCGGTAGAAGTCGCGCACGGGCGGATTGCAGATCTCGGTGAAGTATTCCTCGAGCTCGTCCTTCTTCTGACGCCACGTGAAATACGTGTACCCCTGCGTATACCCGCCTTTGGCCAGCGAATACATCACATGAGGCCGGGTGAACGCCTCAGCCAGGAACAAAACATCCGGGGTTTGCTGGTGAATCTGATCAATGCACCACTCCCAGAACGGCAAAGCCTTGGTGTGCGGATTGTCCACGCGGAACACCTTCACCCCGCGCTCGATCCAGAACGTAAATACCCCCAGCAACGCATCCCACAGCCCGCGCCAGTCGCTTGACTCGAAATTAAGCGGGTAAATGTCCTGGTACTTCTTCGGCGGGTTCTCTGCATACTGGATGGTCCCATCCGGACGCGACTTGAACCAGTCTGGATGCTCGGTCACCCATGGATGATCGGGCGCACATTGAAACGCGATGTCCAGCGCCACCTCCATCCCGTGCCCCTTGGCCGCTTCTACCAGCGCACCGAAATCTTCAAAGCTTCCCAACTGCGGGTGCAGCGCCGTGTGCCCACCCTCCGCCGCGCCGATCGCCCAGGGGCTACCCAGATCGCCGGGCTCTGCCTTTACGCTATTGTTCCTGCCCTTCCGAAACTGCGTCCCGATCGGATGGATCGGCGGCATATACAGCACATCGAAGCCCATGGCAGCGATCTCCGGCAACCGCGCAACCACGTCCTGAAAGGTCCCGTGCACGTCCTCGCTGGCTCCCGTTGACCGTGGAAACAACTCATACCAGGCAGAAAACCTTGCCCGCTCGCGATCCACCCAGAGAGGCACCTCGCGCTCGTAGCGCGTCGCGTAGCTGAGGTCCGGATAACGTGCCACCAACGCAATGACTTCTTCGGAGAGCGGCTCCTCGTACACCGGCGACTTCTTCGCCGCCAGCGCTCTCAGCTCTGCCGCTGCGCTCTTCAGCGTCTTCGCATCCGTCCCCTTGGCGCGTCCCGCAGCTTCGTCGATCAACCGCGCGCCGATCTCCAACTGCAGCGGAATATCCTGCGGCTCTACCTGCTGCGTCGGCTCCGCGGGATCGGGCTGCGCCGCAAGCCGCTTGGTCAGGTCATGCGTCCAGGTATCGAAGTGGTCCACCCATCCCTCAATCGTATAAAACCACGTCCCCAGCCGGTCCACGGGGAAACGCGCCGTCCACAGATTGTTGGGAAGCGGCGAAAACGGCACCGTCGTCCAGCCCTTTTCCGTGCTGTGCCGGTAGAGCAGCCGCGCGGCCACATGATCGTGCCCATCGGAAAAGATGGCCGCCTGCACTGTCACTTGGTCGCCGATCACCCGCTTTATCGGATATCGCCCGGCGTTTACCTCCGGCTGCACCTCTTCAATGACGACGCGCCGGCGCCCTTCGGTCGGTTTCATCCTGGCAATCCTTCCTCGTAGAAGCTCAACGGCCATGCGGAGCCCCGCCCACCGCGGGCCCCGCCTTCAACATGCATCAAATACTGTGTGTCATACGCCGACCACCCTGAATCCCTTCAATGGGGATGCTCTTCTCTACAGGCTGGTTGTCGGCTTTGCTGTGGAACACGGGGCAGGGAGGTTCGGTTTGCCGGAACAGTTCGGGAACAATGAGGAGGCGCCGCTGCACGGGGCCCGCATCGAGGACTATGCTCTGATTGGCGATCTTGAGTCCGCAGCCCTCGTCAGCCGCGAAGGCTCCATCGACTGGCTCTGCTGGCCCACTTTCTCATCCCCCGCCTGCTTTGCCGCGCTGCTCGGCACCGCGCACAACGGCTACTGGCGCATCCGCCCTCAAAGTGAGATTCGCGAGTCGCGTCGCGCCTACCGCGACGGCACCATGATTCTGGAAACCACCTTCGTGACCGACGAAGGCGAGGTCCTGCTCACTGATTTCATGCCGCCCCGCGGCGAGCACTCCGACGTCATCCGCAAAGTACGCGCGATTCGCGGTGATGTGCGCATGCGGCTGGAGTTCGTCATTCGCTTCGACTACGGCCTGACCGTGCCCTGGGTTACCGCGCACGACCACGAGATGCGTGCCGTCGCCGGCCCTAACCTCGTCGTGCTGCGCAGCCACTGCATCAAGGGGGAAGCCATCCCCTTCCATGGCGAAGACCTGTCCACCTATGCCGAGTTCACCCTCAAAGCGGACGACGAGGCCTGTTTCGTTCTTTCGTACGGCGCCTCCACCCAGGACCAACCGCCACCGGTCGACATCGATGAGGAACTCAGGAATACCGAGGCTTTCTGGACAGAGTGGTCCGGCAAATCCAAGTACAACGGCCCTTACGCTGATGCCGTCCACCGAAGCCTCCTCACGCTGAAGGCGCTCACCTATCTTCCCACCGGCGGCGCAGTCGCTGCCGCGACTGCAGGCCTGCCGGAACAGATTGGCGGCGAGCGCAACTGGGATTACCGCTATTGCTGGTTGCGCGACGCTGCTTTTACCCTGCTCATTCTCATGCTCGCCGGCTACACGGAGGAGGCCATTGCCTGGCGCCTGTGGCTGCTGCGGGCCGTCGCCGGCTCGCCAGACCAGCTTCAAACGCTGTACGGCATTAACGGCGAACGTCGCCTCGTGGAGTGGACCGCGGGCTGGCTTCCCGGATACGAGCATTCGCAGCCCGTCCGCATCGGCAACGCCGCCTCGGAGCAGTTCCAGCTCGATGTCTACGGGGAACTCGCCGCGGCTCTCAGCCGAACGCCGGACGCACAGGACGACCTGCGCAGCCCCTCAGCCGACTTGCAAGCATCCCTCACCGATCACCTCTGCCAGATCTGGGAACAGCCCGATGAAGGCATCTGGGAAACGCGTGGCGGCCGCAAGCAGTTCGTCCACTCGAAAGCCATGGCCTGGGTCGCCCTAGACCGCGCGATCAAGCATCACGAACAGTTCAACGGCAAAGGCGATCTCGAGCGCTGGAAAAAGAACCGGGACATGATTCACGAGCAGGTCTGCGAGCAGGGCTTCAACAAAAACCTCAATAGTTTCGTTCAGAGCTACGGCTCGGACGCCCTCGACGCCTCTTGTCTGCGTATGGTCCTCAGCGGCTTCCTGCCGCCCGACGATCCCCGCATCCTCGGCACAATCGACGCCATCCAGCAGCACCTGATGCCCGACGGCCTGGTACAGCGTTACGACCCGGAGAAGTCTTCCGACGGGCTCAGAGGACAGGAGGGCACCTTCATCGCCTGCAGCTTCTGGATGGTGATCTGCCTCCATCTCGCCGGGCGCACGGAAGACGCCAAACAGCTCTTCGAGCACCTGTTGACGCTCCGCAACGATGTAGGGCTGCTCAGCGAAGAGTACGACCCGAAGGCAAAGCGACAACTGGGCAACTTTCCCCAGGCCCTCTCACATCTCGGTCTCGTTCACGCCGCTTTTACACTCTCAGGCCAGTGGAAGCCTGAGCCCTACGTTTCCCCGCGCTGTTGACGCTTGTCGTTCGGCGATCGCACGAGGCTCCCAGCTCTTCGCCAGCGCCGCGTGCGGCCTGACGCAGCAGCTGCCCGTGCGAATACAACCCCCGCCTTCCGCGCGAGACTCTATCACCCCAGACGAAGAACAAGATGTGGGCAACAAAAGGAGTCGCGCCCACCGCGCTCCTGGCGCTCTGACCCTCCGCAACCTAAGCTTCAGGAGCGATCACCATGGCGCGTATTCCCCATTCAACCTACAGGCTGCAACTCCACGAAGAGTTCGGTTTTGACAACGCTTCGTCCATCGCTCCGTACCTGAAAGAGCTTGGCGTGACCCATGTGTACAGCTCGCCGTATCTCCAGGCCGCCCCGCACAGCCGCCACGGGTACGACGTTGTCGACCATCGCAAAGTGAACGAAGAGCTCGGTGGAGCCGAAGCCCACGAGCGTTTCTGCAAAACCCTCGGTGAGGTCGGCCTGGGCCAGGTTCTCGACATCGTCCCTAACCACATGAGCCTCGGCCGCCAGAACCGCTATTGGTGGGACGTGCTCGAAAACGGCACCAACAGCCGCTATGCCGGGTTCTTCGACATCGACTGGAACTCCAGCGAGGAGCGTCTGCGCGACAAGGTTCTCGTGCCTATCCTCGGCGACCAGTACGGCCGTGTTCTGCGCGACGGCGGCGTCAAAATCAAGCGGCAGGGTCCTGTCTTCCTCGTCGTGGCGTCGGAGCAGGAACTCCCCATCTCTCCCACGACGCTGCCCCTCATCCTGTCCAAGGCCGCAGACCGCGCGGGCTCGGACACGCTCCGTTTTCTTGCAGCCAGCTTCGGCCGCCTGCCGTCTGCGGAGGAGTGGGATCGCTGGAAGATGAATGCCCGTGACCGCGACAAGCGAGTCCTCTTCGGTCTGCTCAGCCGCCTGTGCCTGGAGGAGAGCCAGACCTGCCTGGAGATCGACCACGTCATCGACGAGATGAATGGGAGCCCTGACGCGCTCGACGAATTGCTCTCCCAGCAGAACTATCGCCTGGCTTACTGGAAGACCGCCGACCAGCAACTGGGCTACCGTCGCTTCTTCGACGTCAACACGCTGATTGGCGTGCGCATGGAGCGCGAATACGTCTTTGAGGAGACCCACGCGCTCATCCTCAAGTGGGTCAAGGAAGGTGTTCTTGACGGTCTCCGCGTGGATCATCCTGACGGTCTTCGCGATCCACTGCAATACTTCGATCGCCTTCGCAAAGCTGCACCGGAAGCCTGGATCATCGGCGAGAAGATCCTTGAACCGGGCGAGTGGCTCCGCCCCAACTGGCCCATTGAAGGTACCAGCGGCTACGACTTCCTCAACCAGGTCCTCGGCCTCCTTGTACAACCGGAAGGCCTGATCAAATTAGGCGAGCACTACAGCAATTTCACAGGCGACGACTGCACGTTCCCCGTCACTGCGCACGACAAAAAGCTCAACGTAACGCAGGAAGCTCTCGGCTCTGACGTCAATCGCCTCGCGAGCCTCCTTGTCGACATCTGCGAAGAGAATCGCGACTACCGCGACTTCACCCGTGCGGAGATCCGCCGCGCCATCCGCGAAGTCGCCTCCTGCTTCAGCATCTACCGCACCTACGTCGTCCCGCAACGCAAAGAGATCACCGACGAAGACCGCGAGATCATTCGCAAAGCCACCGAGTGCGCCAAGAACAACCGCACCGACATCGATGCGCAGCTCTTCGACTTCATGTCCGAAGTGCTGCAGGGCAATATCCCCGGTGAAAAAGAGACCGAGTTCGTCTATCGCTTTCAGCAGTTCACCTCACCGGTCATGGCGAAGGGCGTGGAAGACACTGCCTTCTACGACTACAACCGACTTACCGCGCTTAACGAAGTGGGCGGCAACCCGGCTTGCAGCGGCTTCTCCGCAGCGGACTTCCACAACTACAACAGCACTATCCAGCAAACGTTTCCGCAGACAATGCTCACGCTCAGCACACACGACACCAAGCGCTCCGACGACGTGCGCGCGCGTCTCTCCGTGCTGAGCGAGATGCCCGATGAGTTTGCTGCAAAAGCGCAGCAATGGCACGGCAGCACCGCCTCCTACCGCGGGGAGCAGGTCGACACCGGCACCGAGTGGTTCCTCTTTCAGTCGTTGATCGGCGCCTGGCCCATCTCGGTTGACCGCATTAAGGCCTACATGCAGAAGGCCATGCGCGAGGCGAAGCTCCGCACCACCTGGACCAGCAACAACGCCGAATATGAGGACGCCCTCAACAGCTACCAGGAGAAGCTGCTCCAGGACAAAGCCTTCACGCGGGACCTGGAGGACTTTGTCAACAGCATCACCTACGCGGGCCGGGTCAACTCGCTCGCGCAAACACTGCTCAAGCACACCTGCCCCGGCGTTCCTGACCTGTACCAGGGCGGGGAACTCTGGGATCTGTCACTGGTGGACCCCGACAACCGTCGTCCGGTCGACTACGAGCTCCGCTCCAAACTGCTCGGCGAGCTACGCGGCCTGGACACGGCCCAGATCATGGCCCGCATCGACGAGGGCCTGCCCAAGCTGCACGTCGTGCACCGCGCCCTGAACCTGCGCAAAGAACACCCTGACTGGTTCGGTCCAGAGGCTGCCTACACACCGCTCGATGTCACCGGGCCGGACGCCATGCGCATCATTGCTTTCCAGCGGGGCGACAACGTGATCACCATCATCCCGCGCTGGATGCAGCAGAGCGGTCTGCCCAACGCGTCACTCACGTTGCCGGACGGACGCTGGACAAATATCCTCTCCGAACAGAAACTCCAATCCGGCCCGCAGAACATGCAATCCCTCCTGAGTGCCTTCCCCGCGGCACTCTTGATCCGCACCACCTAGCAAAGCACGCAAAGGTCGACGACGAATGCACGAATTTCAAGTCTGGGCTCCCCGCGCGCAAACCATGCGTCTTCAACTCAACGGCGGCGAACCGCGAGCCATGCAAGGCCCTCTGCGCGATTGCCGGCATCAGGGCTGGTGGAAGCTCTGCGTCGAGGAAGCCGGTCCAGGCGCTGATTACGCCTTCTTCATCGACGACGACCCGATCGCCTACCCTGACCCGCGCAGCCAATGGCAGCCCAACGGCGTCCACGCCGCTTCCCGTGTCTACGATCAATATGCCTTTCATTGGACCGACACGAACTGGCACACGCCACCACTCTCCAGCGCCATCATCTACGAACTGCACATCGGCACCTACAGTCGTGAAGGCACCTTCGACAGCGCCATCCCCTATCTCGATCACCTCGTCGAACTTGGCATCACCCACGTCGAAGTCATGCCGATTAATGAGTTCGCCGGCAATCGCGGCTGGGGCTACGATGGCGTCTTCCTCTTCGCCGCGTTCGAGCCCTACGGCGGCCCGGAGGGCTTCAAGCGCTTCGTGGATGCCTGCCACGCCCGGAATCTCGCCGTCCTCCTCGATGTGGTCTACAACCACTTCGGCCCCGTCGGCAATTACGCGAATCGGCTGGCCCCGTATCTCACGGATAAGTACCACACCCCCTGGGGCGCAGCCGTGAACTTCAACGAAGGCGGCAGCGACGAAGTTCGCCGCTTCTTTATCGACAACGCCCTGATGTGGTTGCGCGACTTCCACTGTGACGGCCTTCGGCTCGACGCCACCCATGAGTACATCGACCGCTCCGCCGTGCATTTCATGGAGCAGCTCTCCTCTGAAGTCGCACGCCTCGGCACCACGCTGAACAAGCGCTTCGTCCTGATCGCCGAGAGCGATCTCAATGACCCCAAGTTCGTTCGCCCGATCGAGGCGCGGGGCTACGGCATGGATGCGCAATGGTCCGACGACTTCCACCACGCCCTCTTTACCCTCCTCTGGAGCGAGCCGGGGCGCGGCTACTACGACGACTTCGGCTCTATGGACGACCTTGTCAAGTCCATCAAAGGCGCCTTCGTCTACGACGGCCAGTACTCCACCTACCGCAACCACAGCCACGGCCGCCCCGTGGAGGGCCTGCTAGCTCATCACTTTATCGGCTATATCCAGAACCATGACCAGGTCGGCAACCGCGCCGCCGGCGAGCGGATAGAACACCTGGTCGGCATGGAGGCTGCCAAGGTCGCGCTCGGACTCGTGCTTACGGCTCCTTTTGTCCCCATGCTCTGGATGGGCGAAGAGTTCGCCGCCTCCGCTCCGTTCCTTTACTTCGCCGATCACGAGGAAGAAGAGATGCGCAGGCTGGTGTCCGAAGGCCGCAAGCGCGACTTCGCCGCCTTTGGCTGGGATGAGTCGCAAATTCCCGATCCGGAGGCTCCCGAAACCTTCACGAACTCCAAGCTCAATTGGAGCGAGGTGCACACGGGCAAGCACCTCGAGATGCTTCAATGGACCAAAGATCTCATCCAACTTCGCCGCGGCACCGTTGACCTGAATGACGGCGACTTCGGTCACCTCAAGGTGTCCTGCACATCCGACGGCAAAGGTCTCACCATGCAACGTGGAAGCGTGCGTGTGCTCATGTACATCGGGGACAACACCATGAACTGTCCACTGTTCGAAGGCGAAACCCTAAAGCTAGCCTCACGCCCCGAGATCACCGCGGACAGCAAAGACATCCTGCTCCCGAAGATGAGCCTCGCCATCCTCACCCGCTGATAACCGGCAAACTTCCCTCGACCTCTCTACTTCAAGCAACCACCAACCACCAGCCACATTCCGCATGTCCATCAAGACCATTTCCACCCGCGAGGTCTACCGCAATCCCTGGACCCGCGTCCGCGAAGACGTCATCGAACGCCCGGACGGCCAACGCGGGGTCTACGGCGTCATCGACAAGGACCCCGCCGCCATCATCATCCCCCTCGAGCACACGCCCGAAGGCGACTTCGTTTGGCTCGTCCGGCAGTTCCGCTACACCGTGCAGGGCACCTACTTCGAGCTTCCGCAAGGCGGCTGGGAAGATCCGGATGCGAACGTAGAAGAGATGGCCCGCGGCGAACTTCGCGAAGAGACCGGCCTCACCGCGCAGCACATCGTCCTGCTCGGCAAGCTATGGATCGGCTACGGCGTGATGAATCAACTGCACCACACCTATCTCGCCGAAGACCTCACGCCCGGCCCCACCGACCGCGATCCCGAAGAGCACGACATGACCGTTCACCGCGTCCCCGTCCGCGATTTTGAAGACATGCTCCTCGACGGCCGCATCATGGACAACTGCACCGCCGCCGCCTGGGGCCTCTACCGCGTGTGGCGCGACCGCCACTAGCAGGGCACGGCAGCATCGGCACGCGCCGTCTTCGGCAGGCTCACGTCGTCTTCGCACCTCTTGTTGTCATTCCCGAAGGGAATCTGCGGTTCTTTCCCCTTACAAACTCATTCCGGTAGGGGCACCACACGAAATGCCGCAAACATCTCGCCATAGCTTCCAAAGCGGTCCGCCGCCCCTTCCTCCGGTGTCAACGAGAACAACTGCTTCCACATCTGCTGGAACCCCGGTGTCCCCGCGACCATCTGCTCCAGCTCCGGGTTTGCATACAGCAGGTAGATCTCGCGGCGCTCCAGCGTCATAGCGTTCTGCACATGCGTCAAGAACCGCTTCATCACGGGCGCCGCAAACGGATGGTATAGAAACAACACCAAGGGCCCTTGGGGGAAAGGAAACTCGGTCGCGTCACCCGCCATAGCTTCCGCAGGCACACCTTTCTGCCGCCATGGAGCTGCAAACCTTTCCAAGTTCGCCGAAGCCACGGTCGCCAACGTAGACGACAACTCCACCCCACACACACGCCGAAAAGGGAATCGCAGTGCCAGCAACATCGCGCGCCCCTTACCACACCCCACATCCACAAACGAGAACCGCGACCACTCCAATCCCAAGCGCTCCACCGCCGCCGTAAACGCGGAAGGCGAGATCCCGTAATACCCGGTAGCCCAATACGCGGCATCCTCACTGCGCGGCCGCTTCAAGCCCTCACCCCATACCAAGCCGCCCGTATCCACGCGGTACGCCACATCAAACGGATGCGGCCGCGTGTTCCCGTTTTCCCGCCCAGGCAGAGGCTTGCCCTGCAACGTAAGCCGGAGCCGGTACCAGACCTCTCCAAAGAAGCCCCGCCACCCACGGTTCGCAATCCAATGCCGTGCCCGACGTACATAAGCATGACGCGATGACATGCTCGGCTTAGATTCCCCGATGCTCCGTTTTGCTTCTTGCCCGACAAGCGAAAGCCAGCAGCTCTCCCTGTCGGTCTTGGCCGACAGGGGCGAATCTTCACCGCTCTCTTCTGCCTTTGTGCGTTAGGCTTCTTTCCAAACCTCATCCATGCGCGTTCCGGAGCTGCGATGCGTTCTGTTCGGGTTCTCGTTCATCTTCTTTGTTCCAGGCCAGGCAAGCACGTTCTTTTATTCTGTTCAGGCGGTGTTCTGCTTACCCCTGTCCTTTCGGCGTCGGCGCAGTTTACGCTGCCGGGCGGCATCAAGGTGCAGGTGCCGCGCACACCCACACAGTCCACCCGGCCTGAGGCCCCACAACGGCCAGAGCGCCCCAACGCTATCTGCCCAAAGATCGCCTCCTGGTACGGCAAACTGCAGGCCGAGTATCCCGGCGTCGACCTCGACCGGCAGATGATGGACAAGGTCGAACTCGAAGCCGTCCCGCTCTTCGCCGAGCCCTCCTTCGCCACGGCCTTCGGTAAGCCCTACGCCAGCTTGTCTCCTACAGAGATCGACAATATCCACCGCACACAGGTCATCCCCTGCGTGCAAAGTGCTTACCGCATGCAACTCAACCCCGCCGGGGTGCTCGATTACGCCTTCAATCCGCGGCTGACCTCCGGCCCTATCTCGCCGGCGCGCGTGCCGCAGGAACTTGCCGCGCTCGAACAGGCCAGGGCTGCCCTGGCGCAACAACAATCGCAAGCGCAGTCCCTTCCCCCTTCCGCTGAAAGCTATCAGACCTTTAAGCAGATGAGAGCCTCCGCCGCGGCGCAACTCAACCTGGTCTGGCCCAGTGAGCGCAAAGCCTACACGCAGGCCATGGACGCCGCCGTAGCCCGCTCCGCGGAGCCCGCACTGAACGCGGCCATTCAGCCGCTGTTGAGTGCGCCGCCCAGCGTAGCCAGTCTGATCGCCATCCGCAGAGCCCGCACCGACAACGCTGAGCTCTTCAAAGCGGTCTCGCCGGAGCTGCGCGCCAGCGATGAGGCCCAGCTTGATGCGAGGGCCGCCGCCATCCTCACGCCGCTTCTTCGCAACGAGCACGCCACCATGCTCAGTTTCAACGGCACCACTGACGGTCTAAGACGCGGTGCCGCGTGGTACACCACTTTCCAGCGCACTTTCGTCGACCAACTGCAAGCCCCGGAAGCGCGCCCCATCGCGAATGAATACCTCACGCGTCGCTCCGCTCAATTGGCCACGCACCAGGTCGAGTGGAAGAACCGCATCGAGCGCGCCACCACGGAGTCCGCGGCGAACGACGTTCTCCAGCAAGAGTTCCCGCTGCAGACGGACGCCCAAACGCCAACCTATCGGCAGCTCTCCGCCCTGGTGGAAGAACGCGCAGCCGACCTGCATAAACGCGAGGCGATGGGCGCGCAGTATACCCAGGGGAGGCGGCACATCGAAAGCGCTTCCACCTCGGCCCCATCCTCCGCACGACCACCCGCTCAAGCTGCCACCATGTCGCCCGTGGCCGGCGAACCCAGCGCCGACGAGATCTATGACGCGCTGCAGGCACGCATCGACGCCGCCAATGGCGCTGCGCGCGAACTGCAGCACAGTTGCGACCATCTACACGACTCTGCAAACCCGAACGTGATTACCGGCATGCAATGCCTCACGGCGTCTTTGGCCGGTATGAAGGGGGACGCGTACTCGCAGCAGATCACCGGCTTTCAAAAGCTGGGTTGCGCCGCCGCTGTTGGCAGGCCGGGCTACATGTGCGACTACATCTTCTCACGTCCATGAAGATGCCCGCACAGCTCTTTCTGGGTAGCGCCATCGAAGGCAACGACGTCACCGAGGGCCGCTTTGTCCGGTTAGCCAAGGGATGGATGCTGATGCCGTCCTCAAACCAGTAGCGTTTAATTCACCATCTTCGACCGCCGTGTCATGTAGTCCTGCAGCAGGTAGTTGCCCAGCGTCTGCGGCGTCGTAAAGTACGCCTTCCCGCGGCACATTGCGCTCATCTTCTGCACAAACTGCACAAGCTGGAAATCATCGGCCAGCATGAACGTGTTGATCATGATCCCCGCCCGCTTGCACCGCCCCACTTCCTCCAGCGTCTCGGAGATCACGATCGGGTCCAACCCAAAGGCGTTCTTGTAAATCCGCCCGTCCTCAAGGGTCAAAGCGGATGGCTTGCCGTCCGTGATCATCACAATCTGCTTCATGTCCTTGCCGCTTGACCGCAGGATCCGCTGTGCAATGCGCAATCCTTCACGCGTATTCGTGTAATGCGGTCCCACCTTCACGCGTGGCAGCTGCGAGATGGGGATCTCCTCCGCGGAATCATGGAACAGCACCAGGTTCAGCTGATCCCCCGGATACTGCGTCCGAATCAGATGCGACAACGCCATTGCGACACGTTTCGCCGGTGTGAACCGGTCCTCGCCGTACAAAATCATCGAGTGCGAACAATCCAACAGGACCACCGTCGCGCACGAGCTCTGGTAATCCGCTTGCTGCACATGCAGATCGCTGTACTCCAGGTTCAACACGCCTGACCCGTTCGGCGCACCTTCCCGCGCAAATACCGAGTTCAACGTGGCCCCGATATCCAGGTTCAGCGAATCGCCAAACTCATACTGCTTGGAAGACCCATTCGTCTCCACGCCCGCGGCCTCATACAACGTGTCGTGCCGCCCCAGCGAGCTCTTCCCCAGAGGCCCCAGCAGATCCCGCAGCGCCTTGAAGCCAAGGAAGTCCATCCCCTTGTGCGTCACTTCAAACCGCGCATCCTCGGTCTGGCCCTCGCCCTGCTGCCCCTGTCCTTCCGCCGGTTCCTCGGCGTTTAGAAACGCTTCATCCTTCATGCGCTGGATGATCTTCTCTACCAGTTCCTGCTTGCCCTCCTCGGGCAGTCCTTCATACTTTTCCTGCGCATCCTCATCCAGCAAATCGCCGTTGTCTAACGCCTGCCGCACCGCCTCGCGCAGGTCGTCCATCGAGTTCTCACCCGAGTTCTGGAACTGCGAATACGGGTGCTGAAATCCGGAATCCAGAAAGAAGTCGCTCAACGCCTCCATCAGATCTTCAAGATCGAAGCTCGTTGACAAATCTCCCGTAAACTTCGTATACCGCGTCAGCTTCATCTCGTTCAGGCCCCTCTGTACTACAGATTAGACCGTCCAGCCGCGCCAAAGTCGCACGCCCGCACCCCAGCCGCGAAACCCCTTCCGTGGGGTCAAGCGACCTCAGGAGAGACACATCTTCCCTAAGACCGCCCTGGAAGGCTGGCCGTCAATCTACGCGATGGCGGCGTTGTTTGCCTTCAGTCTGCGCGAAGCACAGCCAGCCACCGCCGCAACCGCTCCACCGCTCAAAAACAATACCCACGTGGCAGGCTCAGGCGTGGCGGAGACAGCACCGGCAGAGATTGTCAACGTGCCCTCCCCATCCGTTAGGCCGTCAGCGATAGCAAAGGTGTCGGTGTTGAATACAATCCCGTTACCAGACCCCGAGTAGAAGGGCTCCGTCGATGTATCGACCCAGAAAAATAAGGAACCGCTGCTCAGGTTCGTCGTGAAGGAAGCTACGACGCTGTTTGCTGCGGATGACGTTCCGTTCTCATCGATCGCCACGTCATTGAACGTGGCGCCGCCCGCGCTCGCCCCGGCCGTCTCGGTGCTGAGGGAGAAGTCGAAGCTTACAGGCGAGGGACTCAGAGCAGAGGTCTCCGTGTCCTGGAAGGTGTACACCGTCGCTGATGCCAACCTGGACGAGAGGATCAATGCCGCGGCTACAATCACAATTCGGAAACGCCACATCGTTCTTACTCCTTCAATGTACGTGCGGTAGGGCAGGTGCGCCCTTCTCTGGAGTATGGACCAGTACCGGCGGGCCGGACGTCAATCGTTGGAAAGAGTTGAAAGTCTTCACGCGCCTAGTCGCCGTCTTCGACTGTCTGCCCGACATGCCTCGGCGCCCCGGCCGGCAAAGCGCGCACTCGCGAGACCATCACTCACGCCGGCTTCACCCACTTGCGCCGGGCCGCAGAACGCCCTTCGACATCGTCTACGAAGCGCGGGTCTCATTGGGTCCTTCACCCGCGTCCAGGCCAGAGGTGGAGTGGTCGTTCCGGCAACCACTTTCCTTTCAAGATCCAAAGACCGAGTCGCCTTCCCAAGCGTTGAACCTAACATCCAGGGGGACCCTACCTCATCTCCCCCATCAACACCTGCACAGCCTTTTCTAACTGCGCATCCACGCCCGTCTCCGTCTCTCCCAAGGGCCGCAGGATCTCCACGTCCACCGGTCGCGGATGCATTTCCATGTCCTGTCCCCGCGTGTCCTTGATCCGGTCCCCCGGCACGCGCACCTGCGATCCATCAATCAATCGCTGCGACCCCGTAAAGATAATCCACCCCGCGGTCGGCGTTCCCACTGTCTTGCCCAAGCCAAGCGTCCGGTAGCCCTCCGTGAAATCTTCCCCATCGCTCAACGTGGACTCATTGGTCACCAACACCGTCGGCAGACCCAACGCCCTTTGCCCGAGTGCCTGCCGCATCGGCGCCGGAGAACCGTCGCGCGGCGTACCAATCAGGTAGTTTTTGCGCGCAAACACGTCGATCACGCGCCCATTCACGTACCCGCCATTGTTGTTCCGCACATCCACAATCACGCCCTGCTTCGACTGGTTCAGTACATCCAGATCCAGGTACAACTGCGCCAGGTCCGCATCGCCCATCGCTGCGATGTGCACATACCCCAGCTTCCCGCCGGAGATCCTGTCCACATACGCCCGCCGGCTCTCCACCCACGCCCGGTACAGCAGGCCGCTTTCCACCTGCAGCGTCACCGGACGCACCACGGCGTCGTGCTTCTTCGCCACATCCCCACCTGGAGCAATCGACAACACCACTCGCCGCCCCGGAGCATCCTCCAGTAGCTGATCCAGGTTCACACCCGCTCCGGCAGTCTGCCCGTTCACCGCAAGAATCCGGTCGCCAACATGCACCGATCCATCCAGTGCCACAGGCCCTAGCGGCACAATCTCTCGAATCACCAACACGCCACCACTCTCATACGCAGCCCGTTCAAAGCGTACGCCCAACCGCCCTGTCCGCACGCTTGGCAATGCCGGCTTGGCAATCCCGGAGTGCGACGAATCCAACTCCCCAATCAGCAAGTTGATATCTCGCCGAAGCTCCCCGCCCGTCCGCGCGCCCTCCACATACGGCGTCCACTCCGCCTTCAACGCCGTCCAGTCGGCCCCATTGAAATCTCCCCGGAAAAATCGGTGGTCCAGCGTCGACCACGCTTCCTCAAATACCACCCTCTTCTCCTGGTCGAAGTCCACATCCATCCCAGCCGTCAACGGCACAGGCTTCGGTGTCCGCGTAGCCAGCGAGACCACCCGCACCCCAGACCCAGCCGCGCCGGCGGCCGGAGGCGCACCCGGACGCGTCGCCGCTCCCTGCAGGTAAAAGATCTCCTTGGAATCCGGAGACCACGCAAGATCGCTCTTTCCCCCAGGATCCGAGGTCAACTGCCGCGGTGACGCCGGCTCCCGCGCTAACTCATCCAGCGAGTATGTATAAATGTTCTGCTGCCCCGCGACATCCGCCAGAAACGCCAATGTTTTCCCATCCGGACTGATCACCGGATACCGCACCCCCAGATCCCCCAACGGCAACAACGTCAGCCGCTCCCGGATCCCTTCAAACACAATCTTCACCGGCTCCACCGGCTTCTTCGCCGCCGCAGCGCCTCGCCGAACCCCCGGCGCCTGCATCTCCGGTCCGGGCGTACCTGGCTCCTGCGCCTCCACCTCTTCGTCCAACCCACCCTGCGGCGAGGGCTGAGCCTCCGGGGTGCCAGGTCGCTGCTCGCTCGGCGAGCTTGGCGTGTCCGGCGACCCCGGCACACTCTGCTTCCGGAACAGATCTCGAAATTGATCTTCACGGAACAACGGCACATGCGGCGTCAAATCCACCCGCGCTAATTGCGGCGTCTCCGCCCGCTGCGACGTGTCGAACAGAAGGTACTTCCCATCCGGCGCCCAGACCAGGTGACTCGCCGTCTGCCCGTTGGCCAGAAACGTAATTTCCCGCGTCGCCGCGCTCCCATCGGCCGGCACGACCCATATATTTGTAAACGCGTCAAAGCCCGTGGGCACATAGGCAATCCACTTCGAGTCCGGCGACCAAGCCAGCGAATCCGCCTGGTACTCATCGATCTCGCCCTTCGCCACCACCTTGTCCTGCCCGTTCGCCAGCGTCAGAACATGCAGCTCCTTCCGGTCGCGAACGAACGCGAGGGACTTGCCATCTGGAGAGGGCAGGGCACTGGTATCCAAAGCCTTCCCATGTGTGACCGCCTTCTCCGCGTTGGTCGCGAAGTCATACTCATACAAACTGGACCCACCCTCCCGCTCACTCCGGTAGATCACTTTCATCGAGTCCGGCGTCCAGTGTGGATCGAATTCAGCGGCCTCCGTGTGCGTCAACCGAATCGCCTCTCCGCCTTCGCTTGCGCCGGAAGCCCACACCTCACCCTGCCCGGTCACCGCAATCTTCTTCCCGTCTGGGGAAAGCGCCAACCCACTCCACGCCGTCACCGCCTCATGCGTCACCCCCGGCCCACTCGGCAGGCCACGCAAGCTGATCTTCACCTCCTCCGCCTTACCCGTCCGCGCATCCGCCTTCCAAATCCCAAACCCCCGCTCAAACACCACCGTCTTTCCGTCATAGCTCATCGTCGGCCACAACACACGCCCGCCGGTGAAGTGCGTCAACTCCTTCACCTCACCTCCCGCCGCATCCACCGAATACAAATTCTCGTGCCCCGGGCCACCATCCCCCGCCTTATCGCCCATCATCAACAGGTGCTTGCCATCCGGAGCCCACATCGGCCACGCATGCTTCGCATCCGCGCCCACCAGCTTCCGGTACCCGCCCTCACCCTCCATCGGCTTCAGCCAGATCTCCGTCTCATCAATATGCGCATGCCCATTGCGCCACCACTGCGAGCTAGAAATCCCCTTCGCCACCAGCGCAATCTCCTTCCCATCCGGCGACGGCGCGCTCTCAAACTCGTTCATGTACCGCTCGTGCGACACCTCCATCGGCGTCCCACCCGCGGCC
>CAXUNH010000023.1:0-30747 GCA_964252405.1 uncultured Acidobacteriaceae bacterium
AGTTGGTTAGAGCGCCTGCCTTACAAGCAGGATGTCGGGGGTTCGAGTCCCTCACTGCCCACCACGCCTCTCCGGAGCACGGGTGTACGCCATCTCACTCAACTCCCTGGCCCTTCCTTTATGACATTCTTAGGAACATTCGCAAATCATCATCTCGGATGGGCTTTCTGGGAGGGACCGGTCATGCTGGGCGAGCCTCGAACGATCGTCACCGAAGCACCGGAAGAGCGCGTCGCCCGATCCGCTCTGATCGAGGCACTCCGCAGGTCGGAGACCGAAGAGCTCTCGCTGCTGATGCACATGAGACGTGTTTTCGATCCACGCGGCCTCCCTGCTTTGCGCAGTCTGAGGCAGCGAATCGATTCGCTCAGGGCACGTTTAGCCGATCAGGTCGACGGATAAAAGCGGCCCAGCTTGTCGCTAACGATTGCTGGAAATGTTTCAAGCAGGAGCGGAACTCAGCAATGGGCATGCGGCATCATTGTTGCACAGAGAGCGGAATCATCCGTGCTTCACGGACCGTATGCCGTTCTCCAGCACCCGCGCTTTCTGCCGGATCTCGTACAAGGCCCGCACAGCGTCTTCGTTGCCGCCCTGGCCGACTTTCTCGGCGAGGGCGCTCTCATCTGCTCGTAGCTTGCGAAGCTCTTCGCCTAGCGCTTCCGCCAGCGGTTCGTGTCCCGAACGAAGCAATTGCTCCATTTTTCTCGCTGCGGACTGGTCGCTCATGCGCGCGTACCCTGACCCAAACCTTCTTGCCCGTGACCACTTGCCGCGTCACACGCCTCTCTGACAATCAGGGTTGGAACATGAAACAGGCATAAAGACGATGCTCACATGGAAGCGAGTTGAAGCCCCGCGAGGCCCGCACTCTATGCTTCCGATCATTGTCTCGCCATCCTTACGGGTGCGCCGGAAGGCGGTCACAAAAGTTCTTGTTGAAACGAGACCTCAGTTCGACTCACCGTAATGTTTGAGATCCCGCGGCGGCCTTCGGCAGCGCAGTGTCGCTAGTAGATCCATGCTCATCGGTCTGTTGCTGATGTTTGTTGCGGGCCTGCTCGGATTGAAGCAAAGCCAATGCTGATTGGGGACGGGTTGGACCGCGCGGCGTTCCACGCAACCCGCAAGGTCGAGGGCGAGATTGCGGGGTTGTACGGTCAGGCTTCCTCGTACCACCTCCTTCGGCCCACAGAATGCATTGCTGGGCCATAACCGTGCAGTTTCGCAAGGGCATCAGTAGCGGCAAGTCGGGCTCAGTGTCGATGCAAGTTGAAGCGCGTACGCGATCGTTTTCCGGAGATGAAGCACACCTTCCTGGAAGTGCCGAGGTGCGCGAACATCTCTTCCGAAAGCGCCAGCGCCACCACAGCGTCTTCACAGAAAGAGATCGAGCTTACCCCGGTCCTCGACGGCGTAAGGCAGTCCCAGAGTCTCAGCCTTCAAGTTTGAAGCGAGTCTCGGCCAACCGGTAGAGCGGCCGCCACACGAGCCGATTGATGGTCACAACCATCAATGCCATGACAATGGTCGAGAGAAGCAGCAATTGAAACTGCCCACCGTCGGTTGCGGCACTGATCTGCGCGCCAAGGCCGAGCGTCTGCATTGTCTGGCCTTTCAGGTGGAAGTATTCCGCTACGATACTTGCATTCCATGCGCCACCGGAAGCCGTCACCAGACCGGTGATGAGAAAGGGGAAGATGCCGGGCAGGATCACAGTGCGCCAGCGCTGCCAGGAGGTAAAGTGAAACAGTTTCGATACCTCCCGCAAATCGGAAGGTATGGCCATCGCGCCGGCGATTACGTTGAAGAGGATGTACCACTGCGTTCCAAGCAGCATCAACAAGATCGCGGCGATGCCCATGCCTCCGCCAAAACGAAGCAGTCCGAGAAGAAGGATGGGAAACAATGCCGTAGCAGGGACCGAGGCAGCGATTTGGGCCAGTGGCTGAGCAATACGGGCCAGTCGCGGATGGAAGCCAATCGCGACACCGGCGGGAATGGTCCAGGCTGCCGCCAGCAGCAAGGAAACATTCACCCGGAGAAACGTGGCAGAGGCGCCGAGCAGAATGGTTCGTATCTGCGTGGTGTGCACCTCGCGCAAGAGCACGAGCGCCTCCGAGGCGAGATACACGATCCCCACCGCGATGATCAGCACGACCGTCCACTGCCAACGCGTGGTGCCTTTTTCTGATTGCTTTGCCGAGGCCCGCTTGGCGAAACCACCGGAGCGCTTTCCGAGCCTGCGGTAGATCGTCTCGGACAGCGGTATCACCGTATGGCAACGCAGCGCTTCGAGTGCCCCCGCGTGCCTCAAGAGATGGAGCATCGGAGACCGCGTGTGCACCGAACTCTCCACCTGTTCGAACTTGAACTTATCGCTCCAGGCAATCGCGGGACGCCAGATGATCTGATCGATTGCAACGATCATCGCAATCATCACAGCCAGTCCCATAACGATGGCCCAGGTATTGCCGGCGCTAGCGGCGGTCTGTAGATAAGACCCGAGTCCCGGGAGACGAAAGTCGCGTGCGCCCAGAACAAACATCTCGCAGGCCATCAGGAAGAACCAGCCGCCTGCGACGGATACCATCGAGTTCCACACCAAACCGATGGCTCCGTAAGGCAACTCCAGCTGCAAAAGACGCTGCCAGCGCGAGAAGCCGTAGATGGTAGCGGCTTCGTTCAGTTCGCGCGGGATGCTCTTCAGGGAAGAGTAAAAGCTGAACGCCATGTTCCACACTTCGCCTGTAAAGATGAGCAAAATCGCACCAAGCTCTACACCCAGCTGACGTCGGGGAAAAAGGGCAACCATCGCCAGCATGACCCCGGGCAGGAAGCTAAGAACCGGGATGGACTGACACACATCCAGACCCGCGACCAGCAGCGGCTCGAGCCGTTTGCTGTGGGCCGCCACATAGCCATAGGTGATTGCAAAGAAGAGGCTCAGCACATACGCAAGGCCAACGCGCACCAGCGAGTAGAAGGCATAGCGCGGCAGATCCCATGGGCTGAGTGAGATGGACACCGCCGGTTGTGCCTGCCCCGCCCAGTAATGCGCAATACGAACAACGGCATAGAAACATGCAAGCCCGATCGCGGCGACAAGGCCATCCATGACGACCGGCCATGAGCGCGTCAGCGCCAGCGTGCGGCCCATGGTCTCGCGGCTTCGGCTAAAGCTAAGGCGGCTTGGCAGATGCATCACGCTTTGCTCTCAAGGGCAGACTCCAATTGCACGAAGCGCCTGCGGGTGGCGTCGAAGTCGAATAATTGGGCATACCGGCCCCACGTCACAGCGGTCTCGAGCTGACGGATGGTCTCATCCTCACTGAACTGCTCGTCAAGCATGTCGTGAAAGAAGTCTTCCGGCACGCTATGGTCGTTCTTGGCGGCCACGGCGCTCAGGATCTGCTTGATGAGCAAGACGCGTTCAAGAGCCGCAACGCGGAAGATCTCGCGCTGTTGCAGGCCTTCGGCCTGTGCGTACGCGCGACCCGCTTCGGTGATCACCGCGGCGCCCTGCTCGACGGTAAGGAATCCTAGAAGCTGCGCGGCATCGACGATGGGCAGCAGATGATCGATCTCCAACGAAAGCTCATCTGCCAAGCGGAACACCTCATGTCGTCCGCCATGGTCCTGGAGCATCTCCAGCAATCCGGCGACGCCTCCAGGACGCGCGTGCGGCAGCATCTGGTAAACCGGCGCGCGCGCCCCGGTCTCCGTGTCCTTGGTTTGTGGAAGCGCCGGCGGTTGTGCCTCGGGTTGCGTGAGCACCTTGTAGATGTAGCCGACCAACTGGTCGAAGCCGGGGCTCTTGCGATTTCTGGGATGAGCGAGTTCCACGCTGAAGTCTGTGCGGATGCGGCCAGGATTGCGCCCAAGGACAATGATTCGATCGGCCAACATCACAGCTTCTTCGATATTGTGCGTCACCATAAAGATGGCCTGGGTGGGGATAGTCTTCTTCTGCCACAACGCCAGGAGTTCACCGCGAAGATTCTCCGCGGTGAGCACATCCAGGGCCGAAAAGGGCTCATCCATGAAGAGCACTTCCGGCTCCACGACCAGGGCCCGGGCGAACCCGACCCGTTGCCGCATGCCGCCCGACAGTTCCTTCGGATACGCGCCCTGAAAACCCTCCAGACCTACGGTTTCCAGCATGGCCAGCGTCCGGCGTTTGCGCTCGTCGGCTGCGAAGCCGCGGGCCGTTAGAGGAGCTTCGACGTTCTCTCGAACCGTCAACCAGGGAAACAATGCGAAGCTCTGAAAGACGATGGACACATTAACGTCGGCCTGTGCCATCGGCTGGTCATGCCAGAACACATGGCCCGCCGAAGGCAGCGACAGCCCGGTGAGCATGCGCAACAGCGTAGACTTTCCAGACCCCGACGGCCCCAAAAGGGCAACAATCTGTCCCTTGCCGATGGAAAGGTCGGTCGGTGCTATAACCTGAATGCGGTTTTCGCGGGGCTGGGCATAGAACTTCTCCACCTGGTCCGCACGTATGATCGGTCTTTCCATGAGTCCTCATCACCATGTTGGCTTGACTCAGCCGCGCGTCTACATTGCTGAATTGGGCCGCACCTACGTCCAACGCTTGGATTTGCGCGCTGATCCAGAGGTCATCGCACTTGTGTGGGTTGGACGGTTTTTCTCAGGGCGCGCCCGCCGGCAGGGCCTGCTCGACCGTGTCCAGGAACACATAGCCCAGATAATTCACCGTTTTCAGATACACCGGCTGTGCCGGATCCTCCTCGAACTTACGACGAAGCTGCAAGATATACGTGCGCAGGTATTCGCGTTCGTCGCCGTACTCCGGACCCCATACGGTACTTAGCAGTTTCGAATGCAGAATGGGATGACCTGCATGCTTCATTAGATACGCGAGCAGATCGAATTCCGTGGGCGTGAGGTGGATCTCTTTGCCATTCTTTTTGAACGATCGGCGGCCCAGGTGCAGCTCGAAAGGCCCAATCTGAATCAGGCGTTCTGGCTCCGGCAGACGATCCCGGCTGCGTCTTAGAGCGGCCCTGATGCGTGCGATGAGCTCCCGAACTTGGAACGGCTTTGTCACATAGTCGTCCGCGCCCGCCTCAAGGGCCTGCACCTTGTCATCTTCGCTGTCGCGCACTGTGATCACGATGATCGACAGATTGGTGAACTCGCGACGTACCCGCCGGCACGCTTCGATGCCACCCATGCCGGGCATGTTGAGATCCATGAGCACCACGTCGAAGGGACGCTGACGAAGGGTGATCAACCCCTCCTCGGCGGAGGATGCCTCCCCCACCTCGAAGCGGAGCTCCTTCAGGATCGCCCGCAACGTGCGGCGAATCGAAAGGTCGTCCTCTACGAGAAGAATGGCTCCCTGTACGTTATCCATGTTCTGCCCCTCGTTGCCGCGGAACAGCGAAGACGAAACGGGTTGTCGTTTCGCCACACTCCACCCAGGCGCGTCCGCTATGCGCTTCGGCAATCTTTTTCACCACGGAAAGTCCTAGTCCCGTTCCTGGCGGGCCGTACTCGTCCCGAACGCCTCGGTAGAAGCGGTCGAAGATCTTTGTCGTGTCCTGGGCGGGGATCATGAAGTCAGCCCTGCCCTCATTGGTGACGGAGACGAGAGTTTCCCACTTGCCCTGCTCAACGGCAAGGATGATGGCCGTTTCGGGAGCCGAGTACTTCGCGGCGTTATCGACCAGCTGCTCCAGCGCCATTCCGAACAACGGTGGGTCGACGTCGTCCTCTAAGAGATCCTGCGTACCCTGGAAGACGATCCTTGCCTGAACGCCTGGCTCCTGCGCATGGACGACCCCGTCGATAAGGTCTGTCAGCCGCACCCTGGTGCGGTGTAAACGGATCTGCTTTGCCTCCAGGGCAGCGGTTTGGAGCAGTTGCGTCGTAAGCTGCGAAAGCATGGTCGCCCGGTCGTCGATGATCGAGATCAGTTCGGCTTGCATTGCGGTGAGATTGCCCACGGCCAAGAGCCCAGAACTCGCGGTCTGAATCGCCGTGAGGGGCGTCTTAAAGCCGTGGGCGAGGCCATCCAGAACGGCGGTTCTGAGTTGCTCAGCGTCCCGGGCAACCTGCGCCCGGCTTTCCTGGCGGTTGGCGCGAGCGCGCTCAAACGCAAGCGCGGCAAGCGAAGCCACGGCGTCCGCCATCAACGGATCCGGCCTCCATCCCTGCAAAGTCATGCCACCGATGACGGTCACGCCCAGACGTAAGCTTCGCGAAGACCAGCGGTTCTCGAGATCATCTATGTTGCGCCCTCCCAGGTAGGCTTCGTATGCCGTTTGGAAGGGAACCGTTGACGGCAGACTCTGATCCGTAGATGCCCCCTCCGTCTTACTCCAGAAAGTGACAGCCTCGACTCCAACCAGATCGCGGATCAATGGTGAAAGCTGCTCAGCTGTCGGCCGCTGCTGCTGAACGTACAGGATGGCCCGGCTCAGCTCGTACAGCGTCAACGCACGCTTCTTCTGCTCCTCAGCCTCAGCCGAGTGCACCCGAACGCTGGAAGAGAGTCTGCTTACAAAGAGAGCGATCGTTTCAAACGTGAGGAGAGCGATCCAGTTTTGAGGATCCGCCACCGTAAAGGTAAACAGTGGCTGCGTAAACAGGAAATCCAAAGAAGCAGCCGCCGCCACGGAGGCAACGGAAGCTTGTAGCAGACCGAAGCGAAGGGCGAGCACCAGGACAACCAGCAACTCAAGGGGCTCGGCAGCTGATAGTGACAGATGAAGAAGAAACGCCAGGAGTGCGATCGCCGCGGCCACGACAGCGGAAAGAACGGAACCGGCGACCTTCCTTTGGAGTGCGCGGGAGCCTGGTCGTTTCAGCGCGAGCCCACTCATGCGGAAGCCCTGTACTGGAACCGCACCGACCACCCCTGCACCCCGTCTCTTCCTCTAGGTCCTGCACGCCCGGGCGCTGACCGGGCAGGCACTGATCCACGTTATCGGCACGTCCATCCTAGACGGCGTTAGATAAAGATACCGTAAAGGCCGGTGCTCTCAACAGCATCATGCCTCCCTTATGGATCCTGTCCTCTACTGGCGTAGCGAAGTCTCTTCGCATAGAGAGGCAGACATGTTCCCGCAGAAAGAAGTCCGCAACGTAACCGCAAAGCAGCACATGCTCTCCAGGACCCTTGCGCTTGGTGTAGCGAGTGTCTCGAAACTCCCAGCCGTGGTGGCGTTGTGCCTGTTCTGCTATCCTCCCTTGTCGGCGCTTGCCCAATCCACCTTCGGCAGCGTTCGCGGCAATGTGGCCGATCCCACAGGGGCAGCTGTTCCCGGGACCACGGTGATTCTGCACAGCACGGATGAAAACACGGACCGTGTCGTAACAACCGACAGTGACGGGGCGTTTTTGTTCTCCAACATCAAGCCCGGACACTTCCATCTCCAGGCCGTGCACTCAGGCTTTTCACCCACGACTCTCAGTGGCATCGCTCTGGATGCTCGTCAGGACCTCCGCTTGCCCGTCGTGCTCAACGTCGCGGCGCAAGCAACGACGATCGAGGTAAATGGTGCGGCCGATGTGATCAATACCGAAAGCGCCGTCATCGCCGATTCAAAGGACAACGGACAGATTACGCAGTTGCCCCTGAACAATCGCGCCGTGACAACTAGTCCGCTCGGAGCGCTTTCGCTGTCCGCCAACGTCCAGCAGGACAGTCAGGGCAACATCGCTCTGGACGGCGCGAGTTCTTCCCAGGTGAACTTCTCTGTCGACGGCGTTTCTACAACGAATGTCCGGCAGAATGGCCCGTTGGCGGACGCCTATCCTTCTCAGGAGGGGATCGCCGCTGTTAAGGTGACCGCGTTCAACAACAGCGCCGAGTTCTCCCAGGTCGGCGACGTGACCTTCGTCACCAAAAGCGGCGGAAACAAGTATCACGGCAGCCTCTTCGAGTACTACCAGAACGATCTGTTCAATGCTGATCCGTATAACTTCCAGGGCAAAGCTCCGCTGAACTACAACACGTTTGGCGGGTCGTTCTCCGGTCCTGTCTCCATTCCGCATCTCTACAACGGCAAAGACCGCACCTTCTTCTTCTTCGATTATGAAGGGAACCGCCGCACCTTCTCTGCAGCCGAACAGTATGCAGTTCCCTCTATCGCCGATCGTTCCGGGAACCTCTCCGACCTCGGCGACCCCTATCCGGTCACGAGTATCAATGCAACAGCGCTTACCCTACTGAACACGTATTACCCGCTGCCCAACATTGCGGGTGCGCCCGTCGGTTCCCCCAACTATGAGACGTTCGTCGCGACCCCGGCGAGCACGGACGGCGCCGACCTGCGCGTCGATCAGACCTTCGGTTCCAAGCAGTCCCTCTACGCGCGCTTCAGCCGTAAAAACATCTCCGAGCAGTTTGTGAATCCGCTCCTGCCCAACGATCTCGACAGCATTCACAACCGCAGCCTGCTGGTCTCCTACACTTACACGTTCACCCCACGACTGCTCAACGAGTTTCGCTTCGGCCTTACAAACGTGACAACATCGGTGGGATTTCCGATCGAAGGCGCGATGGCCTTACAACAACTGGATCTGCAGGGCGTCGACATCAGCCAGCATCCGCTGACAAACGCCTTTCCCACTTTCAATTTCAGCGCCGGGACGAACTTTCAACCGATCGGGCGCGACAAGACCGGCGTGACGCAATCGAAGACCTACGAGTTTACGGACAACCTCACGTACACGTTAGGCAAACATACGTTCAAGGGCGGCTTGGACATCCGTCACGTCCGCTACTTCGACCTCGAAAGCTTTGCCCCGGTCTATAACTCCGATGACTTCGGCGACTTTACCTTCCAGCCGAACTTCAGCGCCGTGCCCGCGACAGCGACGCAGCCCACCTTCGGCGGCAACGCCTTCGCCGATTTCCTGATGGGCGCGCCGACTACGTTGTATTTTGCGGTGTCCAGCCCCGACGTAGGGGGCACCACTGTGCAGAGCGCCGTCTACCTGCAGGATGAATGGCAGATCACCAACAAGCTCACCCTAAGCTACGGCCTGCGCTATCAGATCCTTCCACCGTTCATTGAAGACGGCGGGAACCTCGCAAACTTCGATCAGGCAACGAATTCAATTGTCGTTCCCGATAACCTCGCCGCGTACCTGCAGCAGCAGAAGATTCAAGCCTCGAACCTCGGCTTCCAGCAATCCTTTAACGCCTGTGGCCTCACCGCAAGTCTGCTCCCCTGCACAAAATACGTGACCGCGTCCCAGGACGGTTTAGGGGCAGGCCTGCGCCAAACCTACAAGGGCAACGTTCAGCCCCGCGTTGCCTTTGCCTATCGCCCGTTCAACAACGACAAGACCGTGATCCGCGGTGGCTTTGGCGTCTACACCATTACCAACCTTGGACCGCTTTCCTTCAACAACAGCGGCAATCCAACGTCGGCGTTACACCCGTACAGCAACAGCCTTACCGCCACCGGGCAGCCCCTGATCACCTTCCCCAACACCGCGCCCCCGGCGAGCCCCGGCTGCACAGCGGATCCGAATTCAGCGTCCTGCGTGGCATATGGCGGCGGTGGTCTGGACCAGGGTGTCGATCCCCGGTATCGCGATCCGCAGGCCAACCAATACAGCCTTACCGTGGAACGCGCACTCACCGCAAGCACCTCGCTGCGCACCAGCTTCGTGGGCATGCACACCTACCGGCTTAGCATCACGGAAGACCTGAATCAGGTACCTGCCAGCACCATTCCTTACACAACCCCCAATGCAGGCGCTACTGTGACGCAGGCCGCCACAGGAATCTACGTGGATCCACGCGCGCCTTATCAGAACTGGAGCGAGCTCTACAGCACCTTCAACCACGGCGAGGCCAACTACGACGCGCTCGAGGTGGAAGCGACGCACCGTATGGCCCACGGTCTCTACTTCGATGCCAACTACACTCTGGCAAAGAACCTCGCCGACAATCAGGGCGACAATCCCAGCGGCTTTGGCAGCGAAGTGGCCTATGGGTTGCCCATCGCCAATCGTTTCGACACCCGCGCGGACTACGGCAATGTCGAAGGTACGCGTCGGAATCGGTTTCTGCTCACCGGCATGGTGCAGTCGCCCTTCGGCGAGGGGCGCAAGTACCTCAACAGAGGCGGCCTGCTGAACGCGATCGTGGGTGGCTGGGATCTCAACACAGTCACCCTGGTGGAAAGCGGCCCTTGGCTGACACCCAGCATCAGTGCAGCCTACGACCAGTCCAACACCAATCTCGCAGCGCGCGGCGGATATGCCCGTCCGGACCAGATCTCGACCAACTTCGCGGCAGGCCGCTCGCGCAACGCCTACTTCAATATCAATGCCTTCGCGCCCACGCCGGCCAACGCTGGGCGTTTCGGCAACGCAGGGGTTGGCATTCTCGAAGGCCCCGGAACAAAGACGGTCGCCCTGGGTGTGGCGAAGAACTTCCGCATCACAGAAAGCGCTCACCTGCGGTTTGAAAGCACCTTCACCAACGTCTTCAACCACACCAACTTCGCACCGCCGTCAACCCAGGTGATCGTAACGCCCACGGCCGACGGAACGCTGCAGGTCACGCCGGGCTCTTTCGGCCAACTCACGGCGGCAACGACGGCGGAGGGTGCAGGCAATCGCACCGGGCAGTTTGCTTTGCGCTTCGACTTCTAAGACCAAGAGGCATATCGGGCGAGATCGCACTCGCCCGGTATGCCTCTGTCGCTTTGTCGTTGTGCTTGACTCCGCGTTAGCGTTGTTCGCCGTTAAACCGCACAGAAAAGAAACCCGGGGAGGGGCAGGTGCACAACTCTGCCGCTGGCCCCGGATTCCTTCGTACAGCGAAGCGCGCCGAGTCCGTCCACTGATGAAGGCGAACGGATTCAGCACAAAGCCGCGTCCTACTGAAGCCGCAACATGGGCAGTCCGTGACGGGTCTTCTGGAAGTAGCAGATCTCAACCAGAGTCGGCCAGAGCTCCAGCGAGGCTCGTATCACGCCGATCGCGTCGTCCACAATCCTTACCAAATTATGCTGAAAGAAGTCTGGTTCGAAGCCGTAGAAGGCTTTGTCGAGGTTGGCCGCAAAGAGCCGTAACGATTCAGCGCGTTCTTCACTGACGGCAGCCCGGGACGCTTCGACAGCTCGGCCATGCAGCGTTGTGATCTTCGTCAGAATCTCTTCCGCGTCCTGCCCGGTGATCTCGCCGCGATAATCAAAGCTCACCCCAAGCTCATCGATGTTGGTGACAGAGTCTTTGATCTTCCGCTTCAGAAGGTTGGCGATCTCCTCGTTCAGTACTTCTGAGGCGGCGGGGTTGCGCATGTAATTGCTCTTAGTGTGATGTTGCGCCGCATCCACGTGGGCGGCCACAATGCCGTCCTGCTGAAGCCAGATGCGGTAGATGTAATCCTCGAAACGAAGACGCGTCGGGAAGAAGGGCGGTAGACCGAACGTGTTGTCGTAACCTGCCACGCCGCAATCCATGCGCCAGTTCTTGTTCGTAAGCACTGGGCGAAAGTTCACCAGCACGTAGATGTCGTTCAGTTCATCAGGACTAAGCTGCTGCTCGTTGCCCAGGAACATCTCCACATAGTCGATTGCATCGATGTCGTTGGTGCCGGAACGAAACGTCTGTGCAACCTTCACCATGGCGTCTTCGCGCATCGGACCGCGCTCCAGCATCAATGCATTCTCTTCCGCAAGCCCATTGGAGGCATTCGTCTCGAGATCCATCGCCGTATCGACGAGCAGGTTGCCCTTCTCGTAGTTTTCGGGGACTTCGCTCGCGGGCTTTCCCAGGACATCGAGGAACGCGGACATAATGTCGAAGGACTTGCGCGTGTAGCCGTTCTGCCCTACTCGATGCAAACGCCCACGGCTAATTTCGTCATTTTCGAGCGACTCAGGGCTGGCCTCCATCAGTGAGTATGGCCGCATGTCGTCATCGGAACTCACCAGGAGACCACCCAGAGAATACATCAGGGTATAGTTGCGATTGCCACCATAGCTGGGCCGGAACAGGTTGCGCACCAGCGGCTCCAGTCGCTTATTTCTAAGCCGCGAGTTGACGTAGGTGAGAAACTCCTCTTTCTGCTGCGGGCCGACATAGAAAAGATCGGACCGGGTCTTCAGCTCCCCAAGCTGGGCAAAGTACTTCTCCACATTCGAAGGGGTTGAGTCATCGAAGACCATGATCTGGGGGGAGTGCCCGTTGCGCCAGAAGTGTTCATCGTACTCATGGATTGTCTGGGTTACATCTCGCAATCGATGCGTTGGAATGGCAAAGTAACTTTCAGGATCATTCATATCTTCCGCTTTTCTGGCCCACAGTGGAGGAATCTCCTCGGTCCAAACGGGAGTGCGGACCAAGAACAAGTTGAGAACATTCCCCCTCATGAAGGCGTAAAGAGGCGGAACACTCCGCAACGTGCGGTCTCTGGGCCCCGCTTATGCCTTGCTTATCGCGTGCATCCGAAGCTATTCCCAAGGCGCGGATGTCCGGGCATGCGATGCCATCCGACTTCCCTCGCCAGGCAGGAGATGGCGATACGCCTAAGCAGATGACGGTCAAGGATCAGGACGGGGTACAGGACAGGACGGCCGGCACAGGCGCCGGGCAAAGGGACTTCGCAAAAGCAGAGGACGCCGGGTCCCTTTGGGTAGCGGTCGTCTGCCTCACCATCGCAGCCCTGTGTGGTTTGGGGCTGCTGTTTATACATTGACGGGCAACTGCTCCCTGACCCGCCTCTTCCTCTTTGCTTGCCCGTCGTTCGTTCTCTCCGCTGCTATCTGTGGCCGCACTCCGGAGAAGTCCTATCTCCATGGAGTTGCGACCATCTGTCACGGGCTCGTTGCCCTGCAATACTTATGCTTCCCTGATGTCGGGCGGCGTTAGATAACGGAGGTTCCGCCGGGATTGCTCAGGCGACCAGAATGTGGGTTGTACCTTGAATCACGATCAGATATGTCTTCACAAGCGCGTGCGCATGGCAGCCATTGCGTTATGCGTTTTGGGTGCCCGACTGGCGCCCGCACAAAGTCTTCCTCAGAACGCGCCCGCAGCTTCCCCGCAACAAGAGGTCAAGCCACCCTCGCTCGACGACCTTGAGCACCGCATCCAGGAGCTCGAGCAGGAGTTGCAGCTACTGCGGCGGTCTCAGAGTGCTCCAGCAGGCTCTGTCCCGCAGCAAAGTGCAGCGCCCGGCGAAGCACCAAGCGCCGTCTCCAGCGAAGCCCCCAAAGCCGCAGCGGGCGAGGTGCAGAACACAACTCCCAAAGCCTCCGCACCGCAGGCTCCTGCCGAGATTGCAGGGCCCGTGTCCTCCAAAGGCGCCGCCGCCGAGCCGTTTGGCTTCGCCGATTTCACGTGGTTGACCGGCAATCCCCGGACAAAGGACACACCCTACGCGACTCGCTTTTTCAGCCCGGAGATCCGCGCGGACGTGAACTACACCTATGACTTCCGCCATCCGTCGGATGACACGATCGGCGGATCAAGCGAGATCTTCCGCTCCAGTGAAGTCCAGGTCACCCAAATGGGTGTCGGCGGTGACTTCCACTATGACAACGTTCGCGCGCGCGTGATGACGCAATTCGGTCTCTACTCCGAAACCACGCCCCGCAACGATGCAAGCCCTGCCCGCGGACAATGGAATTTGTCCGATGCCTATCGTTATCTTTCGGAGGCGTACGGCGGGTACCACTTCAATGTGCAGCACGGCATCAACGTCGATGCGGGCATCTTCATGTCCTACGTCGGCTTGTTTTCGTACTACCAGTTTGATAACTGGGCGTATCAGCCTTCCTATGTGTCCTCCAACACGCCCTGGTTCTTCAATGGCGTGCGCGTGCAATGGTTCCCCACGGCAAAGTTGAAGATCGAGCCATGGTTCATCAACGGATGGCAGTCGTATGGCCGGTTTAACAACCGTCCGGGACTTGGTGGAGAGATCCTGTATCGTCCCAACGGCAACTGGTCCATCGTGGGTAATCAGTATGGGTACGGTCGTGATGCGCTCGGCGTTGGAACCCGCACCCGGTATCACACGGACGACAGTGTCCAGTACAAGTACTACGACCGCCCCACCGCAAAAATCACAAAAGCCGCCGCTACCCTGACAGGAGACGCGGGTTGCGAAACTGGTGGTGGAGTGAGTTGCTTCGGGAACGGAAAGAACGGTCCAAAACAGAGCTTCCTCGGCTTCATGGCCTATAACCGTGTGTGGTTCGACCAGGATCGCTATGCAATTACCCTGGGCGGCGGCCGCATCAACAACCCTGGCCGCTACCTCGTCCTGTTGCCGCCCATCAACGGCGCAACCGCTGCCTCGGGAACCCCGTACTTCACGGAAAATCCGGGGGATCCCTTCAAAGCGTGGGACGCCTCGGTGACGACCGACTACATGCCAAGCCAGTACTTCACCTACCGGCTTGAGTACAATCACAGAGCCGCGAACGTGCCTTACTTCACCGGGCCTGGAGGCTTAACGCCGCCGGGAGGCAACAACGGAGCCCCCTCCGTCCTGGTGCCAGGCTGGGCACCTGATCTCCGCAACAGCGAAAATCGCATCACCTTTGCGCTTCTCGTCAAGTTCTAAACCAATGATTGGAGGGGGCCGCCGAAATGTACTCCGGCGGCCTCTTTCATCCACGCTCTTTATCGTCAAACGCACCGCCACCTGCCTGCCGCGCGGAGAAGTTGGCTACGGCTGAAGGCTGGAACCCACGAGTCCATTACTCTTCGGCATCTTTAGGCCTCCTTTATCGGATGGCGTTTTGAATCGACTGAGGCAAGCTCCCCCAGTCGGCCCGTTCTGCGCCCAAGTCCTCCAACCTGCGCGTACGTGAGGGCTGAGGATGCGCGTTGCCTTGTATGTAAGGAGAAACGAGTGCTGGACGCGCTGGACATTGTCATTATTCTGCTTCTTCTAGGCCTGAGCCTAGCCTATGTGACTGCCTGCGATCGGCTAAAGAAAGGCCATGCATGATCCTGAACGGCTTACTGCTCCTCGTCTCGGCCCTGTTACTCGTCTACCTTGTGTATGCGCTTCTTCGCCCGGAGAAGTTCTGAAAGCTGTGAAATGACTCTGAACGGTTGGCTCCAAATTGTTCTCTTCATCGGGCTTGTCCTGCTTCTTGCCAAGCCCATGGGTTCTTACATGACGGCGGTGTTCGAGCGCCGCAGAACGGTGCTCGACCCGCTTCTGGTTCCGTGCGAACGTTTGCTTTACCGGCTTACTGGCGTACAGGCTGACGAGGAGATGCGCTGGACCGAGTACACCGTGGCCATGCTGATCTTCAGCGCGGCCACTCTCATCCTCACCTACGTGATCGAACGCCTGCAGGGGCTGCTTCCGCTCAACCCGCAGCATCTGCCCGGCGTAGAATCCGCCCTCGCCCTCAATACAGCCATCTCCTTCACTACAAACACCAACTGGCAGGCCTATGTGCCCGAGAGCACCATGAGCTATCTCACCCAGATGCTCGGCCTCGCCACTCACAATTTCTGGTCCGCCGCCGTGGGCATTTCGCTGGCGATCGCGTTTGTCCGGGGTATCGCGCGGCGCGAGATGACCACGCTCGGTAACTTCTGGGTAGATCTCACTCGCTCTACGCTTTGGATCCTCGCGCCCATTTGCCTGATCTACTCCCTGGCGCTCGTCTCACAGGGGGTTGTTCAGAACTTTCGTCCCTACGACACCGCCCAGATCCTGGAAACGCAACACGTGACCGGCTCCGACGGCAAGCCCGCCACGGTCACGACACAGACCATTGCGCAGGGTCCCATCGCTTCGCAGGAAGCCATCAAGATGCTCGGGACCAACGGGGGTGGCTTCACAAACGCCAACAGCGCGCACCCCTTCGAAAATCCCACGCCACTCTCCAACTTCCTGCAGATGCTCTCCATTTTCCTGATCCCAGCCGGACTTGCAGTCACGCTGGGACAGATGGTCGGCTCTCCCAAACACGGCTGGGCCGTCCTGGCCGCCATGGTCATCCTCTGGTTTGCGGGCACGCTCACGTGCTACTGGGCTGAGTCCCACGGCAACCCGCTCCTCCACAATGTCGACGCGCAGCCTTCCCTCACGCAGGCCGGCGGCAACATGGAAGGCAAAGAGGTCCGCTTCGGCATTGCCGACTCCGCCCTCTTCGCCACGGTCACCACAGACGCCAGTTGCGGCGCCGTGAACTCCATGCACGATAGCTTCACTCCCCTGGGCGGCATGGTGCCGATGATCAACATTCTGCTCGGCGAGATCGTCTTCGGGGGTGTCGGTTCGGGGCTCTACGGCATGCTCGTCTTCGTGATCCTGGCCGTCTTCATCGCGGGACTTATGGTTGGCCGAACCCCGGAGTATCTCGGCAAAAAGATTGAAGCCTACGACGTGCAGATGGGCATGCTGTATCTGCTGATCTTCCCCACGATCATCCTCGGCTTCTCCGCGGTTTCAGTCCTCATGCCCAGGCTGGGCCTTTCCAGCCTTGCCAACCACGGTCCGCACGGCCTTAGCGAGATCCTCTACGCGTACACGTCCGCTACGGGCAACAACGGCTCCGCCTTCGCCGGCCTGAACGCGAACACGCACTGGTTTAACTATTCGCTGGGCGTTGCCATGTTCTTCGGCCGGTTCATGATGCTGATTCCTATGATGGCCATCGCCGGCAACCTTGCGGCGAAGAAGATCGTTCCGGCCTCGGCGGGCACCTTCCCCGTCACCACGCCGCTGTTCACTGTGCTGCTGACGGGCGTCATCCTTATCGTCGGCGCGCTTACTTTCTTCCCCGCCCTCTCGCTCGGTCCCGTGCTCGAACATCTGCTGCTTCGGGCTGGCCATGTCTACTAGAGCCACACGCGAACCTCTGCCCACGCGGCGCGCCAAAATGATGGCCCGCACCGCACAAATGCGCCACGAAAGAGAACATAGAATGGCCACACACGCCAAACGCCGCTCGCTTTTCGATCAGAAGATTGTGCGCCGCGCGTCCACGGATGCGCTCCGCAAGCTCAACCCCCGCACCATGATGAAGAACCCCGTCATGTTTGTGGTCGAGATCGGCAGCGTCCTCACTACAGCACTGCTCGTCCTGAACGTCCTCACGCACCACGGCCACTTCCGCTTCAACCTCCAGATCACGTTGTGGCTCTGGTTCACCGTGCTCTTTGCCAACTTCGCCGAAGCCATGGCCGAGGGCCGCGGCAAGGCGCAGGCCGACGCCCTCCGTCAGGCGAAGTCCGAGACCACCGCCTACCGCATCACCAAAGCGCAAACCCTTGAGGAAGTGCCAAGCTCCCAGCTACGTGCAGGCGACAAGTGCCGTGTCCATGCCGGACAGATGATCCCGGGAGACGGCGAGATCATTGAGGGCGTTGCCTCTGTCGACGAATCCGCCATCACAGGCGAATCTGCGCCCGTGATTCGCGAGGCCGGAGGCGATCGCTCCGCCGTGACGGGAGGCACCCGGGTTCTGTCCGACGTCATCACTGTCCAGATCACCTCCAATCCGGGAGAGACCTTTCTTGATCGCATGATTGCCCTGGTCGAAGGCGCGGAACGTCAGAAGACTCCGAACGAAATCGCCCTCAACATCCTCCTTGCCGGCCTGACCATCATCTTTCTTCTCGCGGTGGTCAGCCTGCAGCCCTTTGCCCTCTACTCGGGCGCGCCGCAAACCGTGTTCGTGCTCATCTCGCTGCTCGTCTGCCTCATTCCCACCACGATCGGCGGCCTGCTCTCGGCGATCGGCATCGCTGGCATGGACCGCCTCGTGCAGCACAACGTCCTCGCCACCTCAGGCCGCGCCGTAGAAGCGGCTGGGGATGTCAACACCCTGCTCCTCGACAAGACCGGAACGATCACCATCGGCAACCGGCAAGCGGCAGAGTTTATCCCCGCGCCGGGCGTCACGCCGCAGCAACTCGCCGACGCCTCCCAGCTCTCTTCCCTCTCTGACGAAACCCCTGAAGGCCGCAGCATCGTTGTCCTCGCCAAAGCACAATTCAACATTCGCGCTCGCGAGTTGGGGCAGCTCAACGCCGAGTTCGTTCCTTTCTCCGCGACCACCCGCATGAGCGGCATCGAAGTGGAAGGCCGGTCCATTCGCAAGGGCGCTGTTGACGCCATCACCCGCTACCTCAACGAGCACGGCTCGGGCATGCCTGACCCGGTCCGCACCAGCGTAGAAGAGGTCTCCCGCAAAGGCGGCACTCCCCTCGTCGTTGCGGAAAATGGCCGCGCCATGGGCGTCATCTATCTGAAAGACATCGTCAAGGGCGGCATGAAGGAGCGCTTCGACCAACTGCGCGCCATGGGCATCCGCACGGTCATGATCACCGGCGACAACCCGCTCACGGCCGCCGCCATCGCGCGTGAAGCCGGCGTCGACGACTTCCTCGCCGAAGCCAAGCCCAAAGACAAAATGGACCTGATCCGCAGCGAGCAGGCCTGCGGCAAGCTCGTCGCCATGACCGGTGACGGCACCAACGACGCCCCGGCGCTGGCCCAAGCCGATGTTGGCGTCGCCATGAACTCCGGCACACAAGCCGCAAAAGAAGCCGGCAACATGGTCGACCTGGACTCCAATCCGACCAAGTTGATCGAGATCGTCGAGATCGGGAAACAGCTCCTGATGACGCGCGGCGCACTGACCACCTTCTCCATCGCCAACGATGTCGCCAAATACTTCGCGATCATTCCGGCCATGTTCGCGGGCGTCTTCCCTGTCCTGAATGCGTTGAATATCATGCATCTTCACAACGCCGAATCCGCCATCCTCTCGGCCGTCATCTTCAATGCGCTGATCATTGTGTTCCTGATCCCGCTGGCGCTCCGCGGCGTGAGCTATAAGGCGATGTCTGCAGCCTCGCTGCTCCAGCGCAACCTGCTGATCTATGGCCTCGGTGGCATCATCGTTCCCTTTATCGGTATTAAAGCCATTGACCTCATCATCACAGCGCTGCACCTCGCCTGATCGCGCAGGACCCCATTCAATGAAGAAGCACATCATCACCGCTTGCCTCTACACCGTCATCACCGCCGTTCTGCTTGGCCTCGGCTACCCTCTGCTCATTACGGGCATCGCGCACCTCACCATGCGCAACAAAGCGGACGGTCAACTGCTCCAGCGCGACGGCCGGATCGTCGGTTCGGCGCTTCTGGGGCAGCCCTTCTCCGGTCCCGGATATTTTCATAGCCGCCCTTCCGCGGCCGGCACCGGCTACGACGCTTCGTCCTCCTCGGGCTCAAACCTCGGTCCCACAAACAAGGCTCTCGTCGATCGAGTTGACGCGAGTGTCAAAGCTGAGAGCGTCAGCGGACCTGTTCCTATCGATCTCGTTACGGCGTCGGCGTCGGGCCTGGATCCAGATATCACCATCGCCTCGGCGACCTATCAGATCCCTCGCATCGCCAAGGAGCGCCGGCTCGCCGAGCCCGTCGTGCTCAACCTCGTTCAACAGCATGTCACCGGCCGTCAGTTCGGCCTGCTCGGCGAGCCACGAGTGAACGTGCTCCAGTTGAATCTCGCCCTGGATGAGCTGTCTCCAAAACGCGTTCAATAGCCATCCCTGGAGAGCATCGGCCGTCCCCATAACTGGTGCACCAGCCTGGCCGCAAACGCCCGTGATGCAGACCGGAGCCTCCGGACCCTTCACGGTCGCTTAAGCAAAGCCCGCTAACCTCACCCGTGATGGCTCGAGTCTTCATGGCGTTAGGGGGCGCAACCCTTTCTGTGCTCCTGGCCGGCCACCCTCTCCCGGCGCAGACGGCTGCCGTTGCCACCACGGCACCCTTGAGCCTCGACGACGTCATCCGGCGTGCGGAAGCCAATGAGCCGGCGTTCGCCGCGGCCGCTGCCGAGAGCCGGGCAACTGCCCTGGAGCGCAAGGACGCCCGTGCAGGCCTCTTACCCTCTGCAACATTTCACAACCAGTTCCTCTTTACCGAGTCGAATCACACCCGAACTACCCTCGGGACTGCGGGTGGACAGTTCGTACAGCAAGGGGACGTTCAACAATCGCTGCCTGTCTTCATCGCCAACAACTCGGTCCATGAGTACTACAGCCAGGGCGTGGTGAACGAGACGGTCGGCCTGGCCCAGGTCGGGGCCGTCCGGCTGGCCGATGCCAACGCGGCCCTTGCCGCGGCACAGCTTGAGATCGCCCGGCGCGGCCTGATTGCGACTGTGGTCAACCTCTACTACGGCGTCAACGCCGCGAGCCAGAAGGTAGCCATCGCGCAAAGGGCGTTGGACGAAGCCAATCACTTCGTCGACATCACCCAGAAGCGAGAGACAGCGCGCGAGGCGGCCCATGCGGACGTCCTCAAGGCCCAGATCGAGCAACAGCAGCGCGAGCGCGAGTTTGCCGATGCGGGACTGGCGGCAAACAAGGCCCATCTCGAACTGGGCGTGCTGCTCAACCCCGATCCTTCCGCCGGCTATACGCTCGCCGCCTCTGGTGTCCCATCTCCGCTGCCCGACAAGGCGGGAGTTGAAGCAGCCGCGCGTGCGAACAACCCTGACCTTCGTAGCGCGCTTGCGACACTGGCGGCCGGACGGGCCCAAACCCTGAGCGCCCAGGCCGCGCTGCTGCCCGACCTGTCCTTGAACTTCACCTATGGCATCGATGCACCGCAGTTCGCCAGCACAGGCTACGGAGGAGCGCGCAACCTCGGCTACTCCGCCAGCGCGACAGTGGATGTGCCCCTTTGGGACTGGCTCACCACTGAGCGCAAGGTCAAGGAGTCGCGGATTCGCTCCGACGCCGCCAAACTCGCGCTTACGGCAGCGCAACGGCGTCTTGTGGCGGACCTTGCGGAGTTCTATGCAGAGGCCGATACTGCGCGCAACCAGCTTGCGTCACTGGACACCAGTGTCATCGCTGCACGGGAAAGCCTTCGCCTCACGAACCTGCGCTACGTCGACGGGGAGAGCACGGTGCTGGATGTTGTCGATGCGCAAAATACGCTGATCTCGGCCGAGAACGCGCAGGCCGACGGTTTTGTGCGGTATCAGCTCGCCTTGGCGCAGCTCCAGACGCTGACGGGGAAGTTCTAAGACATGATCGCCCGAAAAACATCGCTCTCTTACCATTCCGCCGCAGGCTGCGCGTTGTTGCTGTCCGTTGCGCTTCTGCTTACAAGCTGCAAAAAGGCGAACTCGGACAAGGGAGCCGACGCAGAAGATGCGGCCGTCGTCGTTCAGGCCCAACACCCCACGGTTGGCCCCATCTCGGAAGAGATCGCCGCGGATGCGATCCTTGCACCGTTGTCGCAGGCCGCCATCGCTCCACGGATCAGTGCGCCGATCCGCACCGAGTATGTGCAACGGGGCGCCCACGTCCGCAAGGGCCAGCTCCTGGTAGCGCTTGAGGATCGTGACCTGCAAGGCAGCGCGCTCGACACCAGGGGCGGGCTCACCCAGGCGCAGGCGGCCTACACCACGGCGGTGCAGGCGAGCATCCCCGAGGACGTGCAGAAGGCGCAGCTCGACGTCGCACAGGCCAAAGCCAACCTGGAGGTTGCCAACCGCACCGCCGAAGAGCGCAAGCGCCTGTTGAGCGAAGGCGCCATTGCAGGCCGCGATACGGATACGGCCATCGCGGCCGCAGTGCAGGCGCAGGCCACCTACGATGCGGCGGTGAAGCACCTGGCGGGCGTGGAAGGAACCACGCAGAAGACCAATGCCGAGACGGCGCAGGGACAGCTCACCTCCGCTCGCGGCCGGGTTGAAAGTGCGCAGGCACAGGTCAGCTACGCCCGCCTGCGCAGCCCCATCAGCGGCGTCGTCACCGACCGGCCGTTATTCCCTGGCGAGACAGCCTCGGCGGGCAGTGCAGTGATCACGGTCATGGACACCACTTCCCTTCTGGCAAAGCTGCATGTGGCTCAGGCCACGGCGCAGCAGCTGAAAATTGGCAGCGCGGCGGAACTGCACGTGCCCGGCGTGCCGGACCCACAGCCTGCGGCGGTCTCGTTCATCAGCCCGGCACTGGATCCGGGCTCGACCACCGTGGAGGTCTGGCTGAAGCTGTCCAACCCTGAGGGCCGCTACAAGGTCGGCACACCGGTGCATGCCATCATCCGCGGACGCACGATCCCGAATGCGGTACAGGTTCCCCCGAACGCGATCCTTCCTGCGGAAGACGGCAGCACCGCCGTGCTGGTGGTTGGTTCGGACGGAACGGCACACAAACGGCCGGTGAAGGTCGGCCTGCGCACATCAGAAGCGGTCCAGATCACCGCCGGCGTAACCCAGGCGGACAACGTCGTGACGGAAGGCGGCTACGGACTGGACGACGGCACCAAGGTCAAAGTCGGCGGCGACAAAGATGAGCCCGCGGCTGACGACGCCAAGAGCACCGGCGGCGGAAAGAACGACTGATGAGCACGGCCATGTCTCCTTCGTCCACCGGCCCGGAAGCGCATCCGGCCCCGCAGCCCCCTGACGGAAGCTCTTTTTGGCTGCCACGCTGGCTGCGCACGATCTTCTTCGCGGCGGTGGCGCTCACGGCGGCCGGTGTCTACGCTTTTTTTCAGACGCCCATCGCCGTCTTCCCCGACACCAACTTTCCGCGCGTGGTAATCGGTGTAGACAACGGCGTCATGCCGGTCGAACAGATGCAGGTCACGATCACGCGTCCGATCGAAGACGCCGTAAACAGCGTTCCCGGCCTGCAAACCGTGCGTTCGACCACCAGCCGTGGATCGGCCGAAGTCAGCCTCTTTTTTGACTGGAACGCGGACATGTTCCAGACACTGCAACTGGTGAATGCGGCATTGAGCCGCGCGCAGCAATCGCTGCCATCTACGGCCAAGATCACCACCAATCGCCTCACCTTCGCCACGTTTCCGATCCTTGGTTACAGCCTGACCTCGACCACACTCTCCCAGAGCGAACTGTGGGAGCTCGCCACGTATACCCTGCAGCCTCCGCTCAACCGTGTGAATGGCGTAAGCACCGTCACTGTCCAGGGAGGCCAGATCCCCGAGTTCCACGTCGTGCCCAATCTGGCCAAGCTGCAGGCCGCAGGCGTCACCATCCTGGATCTCTCCAATGCGATCGGCAACTCCAATATCATCGACTCGCCCGGTCTGTACCAGCAGGATCACCAGCTCGTCCTGGCCCTGGTCGGCGCGCAGGCGCATGACCTCGACGGGCTGAAACAGCTCAGCGTGAAATCCACCGCAAACGGCGCTCCCGTGCGCGTGGGGGACGTCGCCGATGTGATCCAGGCTCCCCTGCCCGTGTATACCTTTGTCTCCGCGAATGGGCATCCCGCGGTTCTGCTCAACATCACGCGTCAGCCTTCCAGCAATACGGTGGCGGTCGCAGACGGGGTTGCCGCGCAGATCGCGCAGCTTCGCTCCAGGCTTCCCAGGGGCGTAACGCTTCAGCCCTTCTACGATCAGTCGCAGCTTGTGCGTGAAAGCATCGCCAGCGTTCGCGATGCCATTGTCATCGGCCTGGTGCTTGCCTGCGTCATCTTGTTTCTCTTCCTGCGCGACTGGCGCTCGTCTCTGATCGCCGGCCTCGTCATTCCGGTCACCGTAGCTGTTACGGTGCTTGTGCTTTGGACCATCGGGCAAAGCTTCAACCTGATGACGCTGGGCGGCCTGGCCGCGGCGATTGGCCTGGTTATCGATGACGCCATCGTCGTCGTCGAAAACATCGTTCTTCACCGCGACTCGGGGGAGGGGCGTGTTGAAGCTGTTCGCAAGGCCCTGCACGAGA
The DNA here is from genome assembly GCA_964252405.1 of uncultured Acidobacteriaceae bacterium. Classification (GTDB taxonomy): domain Bacteria; phylum Acidobacteriota; class Terriglobia; order Terriglobales; family Acidobacteriaceae; genus Granulicella. Next base: position 23,709 of record CAXUNH010000023.1, read on the forward strand.
TCGCTCACCCGCTGATCGGCTCAACCATCACTCCGGTCGTGGTGTTTCTTCCGCTCATCTCTGTGACGGGTGTGACCGGAAGCTTCTTCCGCGCGCTCGCCATCACGATGGCTGTTTCGCTGCTCACCTCGTTGCTGCTCGCGGTGACCTGGACCCCGGGGCTTGCGGTGGTGCTTCTCAAGCCACAGAGCAGCGCGCACCCGGGAGCAAGTCACGCATCATCCGCTGGAAAGACCTGGGAGCTGCAGCACCCCGAGCCCGGTCGTGTTCTCGGCCGCATCATGGGCTGGCATCGTCGCGGGCTGGAGTGGTCCCTCCGACGCCCCCTCTACCTCGGCCTGCTCTGCCTGTTGCTGGTGGGGGGCACCTATTTCGCCTACCAGGGCCTTGGCTCCGACCTGCTGCCGGAGATGGACGAAGGCGGCTTCATCCTGGATTACGTGATGCCGGCCGGCAGCTCTCTCGTGTCCACCGGCGAAGTCCTCGATCACGTCGAGCAGATCCTTCGCGAGACCCCTGAAGTGGAGAGCACCAGCCGCCGCACCGGCCTGCAACTCGGTCTCGCCGCTGTCACCGAAGCCAACACCGGGGATATCAGCGTCAAGCTCAAAGACAAGCGCAGCCGCGGCATCGACGAGGTCATCGCCGATGTGCGTGCGAAGATCAAGGCCGATGATCCGCAACTCGATGTGGAGTTCACGCAGGTCCTGCAGGACATGATCGGAGATCTTTCCAACTCACCGGAACCCGTGCAGATCAAGCTGTTCACCCAGGATCCTCTGCTCCTCAACGAGCTGGGTCCCCGCGTGGCCACCGCGATCAAACAGGTAGACGGTGTGGTCGACGTCCAGAACGGCATCGAGAACACGGTCAGTGGACCGGCGACGGACTTTGCCGTGGATCCCCAGCTCGCTGCACGTCTTGGCTTTACACCGCAGGAGGTCGCCGAAGACGCCACGGCCATCCTGGATGGTGTGGAGGTGGCCACGCCGGTCATCAGCAACGGGCGTCCCTACCCCGTTCGCGTCCGTCTGGGCGACGACACACGACAGTCGCTGGATACCATCCGGAACACGGTGTTTAACTCTAGCTCCGGTCACACTGCCTCCCTTGGCTCCATGACCAACATCACCCAGCTTCCGCCGCAGAATGAGATTCGCCGCGAGAACCTGCAACGTCTCGTCGTGGTCACCGGTCGTCTGGAAGGGACAGATCTGGGCACCGCCGTGCAGAAGGTGCAGGGACGGGTACAGGCGTTGCACCTGCCCCCCAGCGTTCGCGTGGAGTACGGCGGAACGTATCAGGAGCAGCAGAAGTCTTTTGCTGATCTGGCCCGTGTGCTCGTCCTTGCACTCGTGCTGGTCTTCGGCGTTCTGTTGACAGAGTTCCGCAACTTCGCCGCACCTACCGCGATTCTCACGTCATCCATCCTGTCCATCTCCGGCGTGGTGACTGCGCTGCTGGTCACGCACACAACGTTCAACGTGGCCAGCTTCATGGGCCTGATCATGGTCATCGGCATTGTGGCGAAAAACGGCATTCTGCTGCTGGACGCAGATGAGCGCTACCGTGCGGAAGGCTGGAGCGCCCGGGACGCGATGATCATGGCCGCCGAACGGCGTCTGCGGCCCATCTTCATGACCGCGCTTGCAGCGATCACCGGCATGGCGCCGCTTGCGTTGGCTCTCGGGGCCGGCTCGCAGATGCTGCAGCCGCTGGCCATCGCCGTTATCGGCGGCCTTCTCATCTCCATGTTGCTCAGCCTCGTCGTCACGCCGGTGGTGTACTTCCTGCTCACACAGCACCACGCCCCGCAGCAGATACCCCGCACGGCCTGAGGTCCTACGGCGCAAGGGAAGAGGCCCGCAGAGCGGGCCTTTCTCGCCACAACACCGACCGTTAGCGGCCGACCACAAGCACCGTGAACGAATCCGGCAGGATCGCCGGACGCGGACGCGGCATCGCTGCAGTCGGCTCGGGCCTCGGACCAAACTCCGCGGTCACCACGTACACGCGATCCGTAGCCTCGTCATAGGTCATGGTGCGCGCACCGCGTTGCGTGGGCAGTTGCTCGATGCTCTTGAAACCATGCGCGGCGTCCACCACGCTCAGTGTGCCATCGCCACCGTTCGAGCTGAACGCAAGCTGCGCCTTCGGGTCGTAGCCCGCCGCATCCGGACCGTCGCCGATCTCGGCCGAAGCGATCTGCTTGCCGCTGTCATAGTCCACCACGGCCATTTTCTTGCCATCGCACACCGAGAACAGCCGATGGTGCGCCGGATCAATGGCCATCCCGGAAGGCGAGTCGCATCCGTTCAGGGGCCACGTTTCAACGAGCGTCCTGCCCTTCGCATCCAGCTTCACAACGGTGTTCTTGTCTTCAATGTTGTCGTAGACGTTGCCCTTGCCATCGGCCTGCGGAAACTCCGGCTTGCCCGGAAGGTCGATCGTGGCCACCACCGTACGGGTTCCGGTGTCGACCACCGACACGTTCCTGCTGCGGCCGTTGAAGGCCCACACCGTCTTCGTCACCGGCTCATACACGAGGCCGTCGGGGTTCGTGCCGGTCGGCACAGTGCCTACCGTGGCCAGCGTCTTGCGGTCGAAGATCACCACCGCATTTGCCCCGCCGTCAGAGATGTAGCCAAAGCGGCCTTCCGGATCCAGCGCCACACCATGCGTGCCCTTCAGCCCTGTGATCGCGCCGATCACCTTGCCATTGGTGCTGTCCAGCACCTCCACGCGTTGGCCGTGGGTCACGTACAACCGGTGCGCCCCTGGATCAGCCAACAGGTAGTCCCACCCACCGGTTCCACCGATCTTCCAATGATCGATCACACGGTAGGGCTGCTGAGCCCCCGCAGGGAGCAAGGCCGCTGAGGCAACCAGCGATGTCGCGATGAGGTTTGCGAACGAAAAGCGAGCGGTCATGAGGTCTCCTGCCAGAGAGTTCCTCTGGCACCAATCCCACTGTGCGCTAAGCAGGTTAAGCCAGGCTGAAGAAGGCCCGTACCGTCGTCCCCCGGCCCTGTACGCTCTCCAGTTCCATCCGGCCGCCGGCAGATTCGACGATGCTCTTGCAGATCGCCAGACCAAGGCCCGCGCCCCCCGTTTCGCGGGAACGCGAGGAGTCTTCGCGGTAAAAGCGATCGAACACAAAGGGCAGGCTGCTCTCGGCGATGCCAAAGCCCTCATCTTTCACCTCCAACACCGCGCGAGCATCACGCGGCCCGCAGCGGTCGAGCGCCACACACACGGTCGCCCCCTCCGGGCTGTGCTGCACCGCGTTCACCACCAGGTTGGAAACCAGTGTCTGCACCGCTTCGGCACTGATCCTGCCGTACACCCCGTCCTGCAGTGCGCTCTGAATCTCGATGGAGTTTGCCTGTGCAAAGCTCTGCAACCGCAGAAGAGCCTGATTCACGGTCTTGCTCAGGTCCAGGGGCGGGATTGACTCGCAGGAGAGGCGTTCTGTCCTGACCGAACGCAGCATGCGCGCGATCAGCTCTTCCACCCTCTCGTTATCGATCAGAATCTGCTCCAGGCCACCCCGGTACTCCTCCGGGGAGCGCGGACGCATCGCCAGCACCTGGATCGACGAACGAACCACCGCGACGGCCGTCTTGAGCTCATGCGCCGCATCGCCCATAAAGCGATGCTCCGTCTCAAAGGCCACCTTCAGCCTGGAGAACGCCGCAGAGAGAGCATCCGCCAGGGGCCGTAGTTCCAGCGTGCGCATCGCCGCCTCAGGAGGCGAAAAGGCCAGCGAGGACACGTTCAACCGGGCAGCCTCAAGTGCCAGTTCCCCGATGGGTCGCAGAAGCCTGCGGACAAGCCACACCAGCAGGGCCGTGGAGAGGGAGACCAGAAGCGTGATGGATAACAGATAGAAGCTCGCCGCCTCGAAGATCTCTCCCCAAAGGTGTGCCGTGGGCGCTGCGTACACGATCGTCACGGGACGCCGCAGCCCCACGCCGGCGTTCTCGGCACGGTCGATGATGCGCAAGCCGTCTCGTTGGAGAACGCGGTAATCCCGCCCTTCGGCACGGACCTCGCGCACACCGTCGTCTGACCGCTGAATCAGCGATGCGGGCGCACCGGAAGAGGCCCCGAGAAGCCGGCCACCTTGGTTGTACACGGCATAGACGTCATCCTTGGGCAACTTCAGCTCGGATGGATCGATGGCGACGTTATCCTCTGGATCTTCTGCGTCCTGCACGGCGCCCATCAGGGAATCCGAGCGTCCACGCAGCATGACATCGAACGCGTGCAAGCGGGCCCACCGTTCATGCCAAAGAGCAACACCGGAAAAGGTCAATGCGCACAGGAGCTCCACCACGAGCACCGCCGCGAGGATGCGGCGCGTTAAGGAATCAGGCTTCATGGCCGAAGTTCCGTGCGGCTACCAGGCGATAGCCGCGTCCCCGAAGTGTCTCCAGCACCATCACCTCGGTCGCCGCGCGCAGCTTGCGGCGGAGATTGGATACATGCGCTTCGATCACATTGGAGTGGTGCTCCCACGTGAAGTCATAGAGGTGCTCCAGCAGTTCCCGCTTCGAGACCACGGTCTGAGGCCGGTGCATCAGGTATTCCAGGATGCGGTATTCCGTCGGGGAAAGATCCACGGCCTGGTCCCCCACATGGACGGTCTGCCCGGTCGTGTCCAGGTGCACGGGCCCAAGGCGCATCACCGTCTTCCGTGTGCCCTTGCCGCGGCGGATCAGCGCCCGTGCTCGCGCAATCAGCTCACCCAGATCGAAGGGCTTGGTGAGGTAGTCGTCCGCGCCCAGGTTCAGCAGATCGATCGTGCTCCTGGTCTCGCTCACCGCCGTGAGCACCATCACGGGCGTGACGTCGTCCCGCAGCCGCAGACGGCGAAGCACCTCATCGCCACGCAGCTTGGGCAGCATCAGGTCGAGCAGGATCAGATCGTAGCTTGCAGCGTCCAGCAGGTGTACGGCGTCGCTTCCGTCGTGGGCCACATCCACGGCATAGCCAGCGCCCTCCCGCATGGCAGCCGCGAGGTTCTCAGCCAGCCGGCGCTCGTCTTCCACAACCAGCACACGCATCGCTCCGCTCCGCCTTCCATGGTACTTGCTCGTCGGCGGCAGGCGCTGCACCGGACGAGTTCCATAAGCCTTTCAAGCGACACGCAAACCACGTCGTTTTTATGATCGCGACCACAACCGCCAGGGAGCCGGTTGCCGCGCTCCGCCTCAACGCCATCCTTGAATACATGACCACGCGACCGGAGCTGGACGGAAATGATCCCATTCCGCTCTTCCAAACATGGCTGCGGCTTGCCGAAGCCAGCGAACCGAACGACCCTACGGCGGCAGCTCTTGCCACATCGAGCCCCGCAGGCGTCCCTAGCGTTCGCATGGTTCTGGTCAAAAGCATAGACGCTGCCGGGTTCAGTTTCTACACGAACGCGGGTAGCCAGAAGGGTCGTGAGCTGCAGGCCAATCCGCACGCGGCGCTGTGCTTCCACTGGAAGTCTTTGCGCCGCCAGGTTCGCGTTGTTGGGACCGTCATCGATCTCCCGCCTGAAGTGAGCGACGGCTACTTCCGCAGCCGTTCCCGGAGAAGCCAGATCGGCGCCGCTGTCTCCCAGCAGAGCCGTCCTCTCTCCAGCCGCGAAGAGTTGGAAGCTCAGGTCGCCGCGTTCGAGCAATCGCACCCCGAAGAGGTTCGCAGGCCGCCGTTCTGGTGCGGATACCTGGTGCAACCCTCCTCTGTCGAGTTTTGGATCGACGGCCCGGACCGCCTGCATGACCGGCTGGTGTTCACCCGCACAGGCGATACCTGGCAGAAGACGCTGCTCTATCCCTGAAGTTCGCAATCGTTACCGTTATCTGCCACTGTTCGCGTTCCACCGAATTGAAGGTACGTCGGACAGGGGCGATCGACCCGGTTGGGCGTACCGGCGAGTCCTTAATGATGTTGGCCTGAGATACCGCTTCCTCGCCGGACGCTAGGGCAGTCGAAGCGCACTCCGTTCTCCGGCCACAATGGCGCAGAGTCACCGTCCCAATCCGCCCTCCCTATACAGTTGTGCCAATCGCGGAACTCTCCCCCCAAATCCGAAACGGTGACTCCCTCCGTCTCTGTTTGTGGTACACCCTTAGTCGACAGTGCAAACGCCCAGAGACCAGAGCATCCGCAAGCGCCCGGACGAGCGCAGAGCCTCCCTTGCCACGCTATCCAAGCACCTCGGCCTTTCGCCGGCGGCGATCTCGCGCGTTTTGAACGGCGCGCCCGCTGCCCGTTCCATCCCGCAAACGACGCAGGAGCGCATCTTCGAGGCCGCGCGTGTCCTCAACTACCGTCCCAACATCCTCGCCCGCTCCCTCCGACGCGGCCACTCCATGACCCTCGGCGTCCTGGTTCCCGAGATCGCCGATGGCTACGGGTCCCTGGTCCTCTCCGGCCTGGAACAGGGTCTGCTTCAGGCCGGCTACTTTTATCTGCTCATCAGTCACCATCACCGCACCGACCTCATCGAGCGCTCGCTGACGATGCTCTCCGAGCGCGCCGTCGACGGCCTGGTCGCGATCGACACGCCCCTGCCATCACAGTCGCGTCTGCCCTCCGTTACCGTTTCGCGCTTGAACCCGCATGAGGGCAACACCAGCATCGTGCTCAACCACGAGCGTGCTGCGGAGCTCGGTATGACGTACCTCGCCGGCCTGGGTCACCGCAAGATCGCCGTCATCAAAGGCCAAAGCTTCTCGTCGGACACAGAAAACCGCTGGAGCGCCATTCAAAAGGCAGCCGTGCTCCAGGGCATCTCGCTCCAAACCAGTCTGACAACACAGTTGGAAGGCCCTGCGCCCACGCACGAGCCCGGCTACTTCGCCGCGCAGCGTCTGCTTGCGGCGGGCACCCCGTTCTCGGCGCTCTTTGCTTTCAACGATATGTCCGCGATCGGCGCCATCCGCGCCCTGCGAGAGGCCGGGCTGCGCGTCCCGCAAGACGTCTCCGTGCTGGGCTTCGACGACATCCCCTCCGCAGCCTTCCAAAACCCCAGCCTTACCAC
>CAXUNH010000024.1:0-3094 GCA_964252405.1 uncultured Acidobacteriaceae bacterium
GGTAAAAGAATCCTTTGCCGTCATGGGGCGCGCCGCCACACAGCACCGCCGCGCCCGCGGCAACGCTCCGCTCTACCTGCCGATGCAGTTCGTCGCGCAGATCGGCACGCGCAATGGGTCCGAGACGATTGGCGCGGTTGGTCGGGTCGCCTACCGGTATAGCCGCCGCAGAGCGCACAAATTGCTCCTGGAACTCATCTGCGATCTCCTCAGCCAGAAGAAAACGTTTGGCGGCGAGGCACACCTGTCCCGCGTTGGCAAAGCGCCCGCGCACGGCGGCCGCTACGGCACGCGGCAGGTCGGCGTCCTTGAGCACAATGAAAGCATCCGATCCGCCCAGCTCGAGCACGCTTTTCTTAACGCAACGGCCGGCCTCCGCAGCCACGGCCGACCCCGCGCGTACGCTGCCTGTGACGGAAACGCCCTGGATGCGGCGGTCGCGAATCACACCGGCCACGTCCTCCACGTTCACGATCACGTTCTGCACCACGCCTTCGGGAAAGCCGGCTTCCAGAAAGACCGCTTCAAGGGCCAGCGAGCTGCGCTGTGTGTTGGGCGCGTGCTTCACCAGCACCGTGTTGCCTGCAAGCAGCGTGGGCACGCAGAAGCGGATCACCTGCCACAACGGAAAGTTCCACGGCATGACGGCGAGAATGGGCCCCATGGGCAGATAGGAAACGTAGGCCTGCGTACGGCCGGTCGGTGCGGCCTCGTCGGCGAACATGCGCGGCCCATGTTCGGCGTACCAGTCCGCGGTGCGGGCGCACTTTTCTACCTCAGCTTCCGCCTCGGCGAGGATCTTGCCCATCTCCCTGGTGATCGTCGCCGCCAGAGCCTCTTTGTTGCGCCGCAACGCAGTGGCGAGCTTCGCGAGCAGGTCGGCGCGGCGGTGCACAGGGAAGTTGCGGAAGGTTGCGTACGTTCTCTCCGCGCGCGCGAGCACGCCTTCGAGTTCAGCCGCGGTGAACGTGTCGAAGCTTTCGATTGGTTCGCCGGTGGCTGGATTTACGGTCTGGAACGTGGACGGCTGCATGAGGGCTCCTCGGACTTGACGCTACTTGGCGGCTGCGGAAAACGATGGGTTCAGGGCCGGTTGCGGCCTAACCGGTCATGGCTCGCTACCCAATCGCCGCGCAGGATCGCGCTACTGAGCGAAAGATCGCCGGCCAGCGCGACACCGGCGCAGATCTCGGCCAACTTGTCGCTCTTGCCCGTGCCGTAGCAGCCAAGCAGGTCAAGGCACTCGCGCTGTGTGGGCAAACCAGTCCCACCGCCATAGGTGGCCACGATGAGTGAAGGAAGGGTGATGGACCAGTACAGGTCGCCATTTGCCTGCAGTTGCGCATAGACCACCGCCGCGTGCGATTCCGCAACGTTGGCGGCATCCTGGCCGGTGGCGATAAAGATCGCCGCAAGCCCGTTAGCCGCATGCGCGCCGTTATTGGCGGAGCCTGCAAAGAACGCGCCTGCCTGCGAGATCTGTCGCATGTGAAACAGCGCAGCCGTGTCGACGCCCATGATGGCCTGCAGGCGATCGCGTCTCAGCACAACCTCCGCCACCACCCGTTTGCCGCGAGTAAGCAGCGTGTTCAGCTGCGAATGCTTCTTGTCGGTATCGATGTTGCCCGAAAGCAGGAATTCGACGCGGTCCGGGTGGTTCGCGGCGATCCACTGACAGGCAGCCAGCGTCGCCTTGCCGACCATGTTCTGTCCTGCCGCATCGCCGGTGGTGTAGTCAAAGCGCAGGTAAAGCAGCCGGCCAACGATAAAGGGCGTGATGGCGACAAGTTGGCCCACACGCGTCGTGCTCTCGGCTTCCCTCCTGATCTCCGTGAAGTGCTGCTGCACCCAATCGCTGAGCTCGCGTGCCTCACGCGCGCCGCCGCACTCAAAAACCGGCGAGCGCTGCATCCTGTGCCGCACAACCGCGGTCTTCACCCCGCCGCACTCGGTCACCAAACGCATGCCGCGGTTGTAGCTGGCGACCAGCGTGCCTTCGGTGGTGGCCATGGGGATGTAGAAGTCGCCGCGCGCGTGCTCGCCGGCCATCCGCAACGGTCCGGCCAGACCGATGGGTACCTGCGCGACGCCGAAGAAGTTCTCAATATTGCCGGGCAGGACGTTTGGATCAAACGAGTACTGCGCCACATGCTCCAGAGGCGGCGCGCCGGCGCGTTCACGGGCAAATGCGCGTCGCGCAGCCGCAGCCTCCCGCGTGTAGTCGTTGGCCTTATCGCGCGGAATCGGGATGCGGGGCGGGATCTCGTTCATAGTGTCTGAGCCGTAACGAAAAAGCGCGCAGCAGGGCACTTAAAGCGGTGCCCGCGTGCAGGAACAGCGCAAAATGCGTCGGACCCTCTTGCGCGTTCCATGCACGCGCCTATACCTTACCGCAGGGTAAGTAATTCCGTCATCCGCCGTCTGAAGCACGGCGCGTCTGCGGTCCACGTTTCACCCGGGAGATTGCGTATGAAAGCGTTGCAGTTCGTTGAGATCGGCAAGCCGTTGCAGGTGGCTGAGATGCCCAGGCCGTCCGCCAGCCCCGGTGGCCTGGTATTCAAGGTGAAGGCCTGCGGCATCTGTGGTTCCGATCTCCATGCGGCCGAGGTCCCCGGTCTGCTCAAGCCCGGCAGCGTGCTTGGGCATGAGTACGCGGGCGAGGTGGTTGAGGTCGGCCCGGGTTGCGATGGCTGGCAGGTTGGCGACCGACTGACTGCCGTGCCCGCCCGGCCATGTGGTGCCTGCCCGGAGTGCAGCGCCGGTCTGTACTCCCAATGCAGCGCGGTCATCGCGCAAGGCTTCGACATCCGCATGCCGGGCGCCTTCGCCGAATACTCCACGTGCATGGCAGGCCTCGCGGTCAAGATCGCCGACACCCTGAGCGACCACGAAGCCGCGCTGGTGGAACCGATGGCAGTGGGCCTGAACGCCTGGCGCAGCGCCCACGTGGAGGCAGGCGCACCCGTGTTGATCCTGGGTGCGGGCGTCATCGGTCTGACAGTGGCTAAGTGGGCAAAGTTTTTCGGCGCGGGCGATATTGCCGTCAGCGAGATGGTGCCGGGGGGGCGCGAAAGGGCGCGCCCCCCCCCCGGGG
>CAXUNH010000024.1:3104-30306 GCA_964252405.1 uncultured Acidobacteriaceae bacterium
GCTAATGGCCGTGCTGGTCGCGGGCGCCGGCGCGCCCCTACCGGCCCCCCACCACCGGCGTGGACTTCGTGATCGACGCCAAACAGCACGAGAATCCGGTGCTCGAGTTTGAACGGCAAACCGGCCGTAAACCCTTGGTGATCTTTGAGTGCGTGGGTCGTCCTATCCTGGACAAGATGATCGCCATGGCGCCCTCCTACGCCCATCTGGTCATGGTGGGCACGGGCATGCAGCCGGAAAACTTCACCGTGCTCTCAGCGGCGCTCAAGCGCTTGCGCATGACCTTCCCGTTCGCCTATGTGCCGGCGGACTTCCACTTCGTCCAGCGCATGTTGACCGCAGGCCGCGTCGACGTCGAAGGCCTGGTCACGGCAACCGTGAATCTGGACGAGGCCTCCGCAATGTTTGAGACGTTGGGCAAACCGAACGACTTCTGCAAGGTTCTGGTCACCCCATAAGCGCTCTGCGCGGAAAGAAAGGCCTTCAAGCATGAGCGACGAGCCCCTGCACCTGCGGCCGCCACAACGTTTTGCCCATGCCCTGAAGCGGCATGGCGTGGAGTTCCTTTTCGGGCAAAGTAACCCGCCCGGTCTGACCATGGCTGCCGAAGACCTCGGCATTCCCCAGATCGGCTACCGGCAGGAGAACGCCGGTACGTACATGGCCGACGGCTACGCCCGCGCGACGGGCAAGGTGGGCGTCGTCACCGCGCAAAATGGGCCGGCCGCGACGCTGCTCGTGCCCGGCCTCGCCGAGTGCCTCTCCGCGTCGGTCCCGGTCGTCGCGCTGGTGCAGGATGTTGGCCCCAACGCGCTGGATCGCAACGCCTTCCAGGAGCTCGATCAACTCGAGCTGTTCAAGGGCGTCTCCAAGTGGACCCGCCGCGTTACTACGGCAGACCGGATCGAAGACTACGTCGACATGGCCTTCACCGCAGCCGCGAGCGGCCGCCCCGGTCCCGCCGTTCTGCTGATCTCCATGGAGCTCCTCTTCCAACCGGAGGAGCGGCTGGTCGCCCCCCGTAAGGCGGCGTTAGGCCGTTATCCGCTCGACCGCACCCAGGCCGACCCAGCCCAGATTGCGCGCGCGGCCCATCTGCTGGCGAACGCCGAGGCGCCGATCGTCTACGCCGGCGGCGGCGTCCTCGGCTCCGGCGCACAGACCGAGCTGCGGGCGTTGCAGGAAGTGGCTGCCTTGCCGGTCGCCACCAGCACCATGGGCAAGGGCAGCGTCGACGAGACCCATCCGTTGTCCATGGGCTGCATCGGCTACTACATGGCCACGCGCGGCATGGCCAAGTTCATGAAGCCCCTGGTCACCGAAGCCGACGTTATCCTGCTCGTCGGCAACCGCACCAACCAAAATGGCACGGACTCCTGGAAGCTGCTGCCGCCGGGCGCCACGTACATCCACCTCGACATCGACCCCATGGAAATCGGGCGCAACTACGAATCGGTGCGGCTGCAGGGCGATGCCAAGCTCACGCTACAGGCGCTGCACGACGCGGTGGCCGCACAGGACCTCAGCAAGCGGAAGGCAGCGAGGCTCGCGCTGGAACAAACCATCGCCGCTGCGGAGGCCAGCCACCGGGAAGAGATCGCCGGCGTCACGCAGTCGGAGGCCGCGCCGATCCGCCCCGAACGCTTCATGGCAGAGCTGGACAAGCAGCTTGCCCCCGACCACATCGTTGTCGCCGACGCCAGCTTTTCGTCTATCTGGGTCGCTAACTATCTCTCCGCCAAGCTGCAGCGCCGCTTTATCACGCCCCGCGGCCAGGCCGGTCTCGGCTGGGGCTTTCCACTCGCCCTGGGCGCGAAGATCGGCCAACCGGAGAGGGCCGTGTTTTCCGTCGTTGGCGATGGCGGCTTCGGCCATGTGTGGTCGGAGATGGAAACGGCGCGGCGTCACGGCATCAACGTCGTTGTTGCGGTGATGAACAACACCATCCTGGGCTACCAGAAGCACGCCGAAACCGCGGGCCTCGGCCGCTACACCAACGTCTGCGACTTCTGCCCGGTGGACCATGCCGCCATCGCCCGCGCGTGCGGCATCCAGGGCGTTCGCTTGGATCGCGCACAGGACATCCAAGCGGTCATTCAACAGGCCCTTGCCGCAGACGGCCCCGTGCTCATCGATGTGATCGCCGATCCCGACGCCATGCCGCCCGTGACCGCCTTCAGCGGCCTGCCAAACTACTGAGACTACGCCCCAGCACGCTAAAGACGAATCGCCACAGGAGACAACGCGTGAACCCGTCCAATCCCTTCAGCCTTCGCGACAAAGCCATCCTGATCACCGGCGGCAGCTCCGGCATCGGGCTGGGGACCTCTGAGCGGTTTCTCGACGAGGGTGCCAGGGTGGTCATCGTCGACCGCAACCCGCCACCGCAGTCCTCCCTCGACAACGGCGGCATCTACCTCGCCGTGGATGTGACCGACCGCGAGCAGGTCAGGGAGGCCTTCCAGAAAACCGAAGACGCGGTCGGCACGCTCGACTGCATCGTGCACAACGCAGGCAAGCCCGGCAACGGCAAGCACCTTACGGACTCCGACGAGGACGTCCTGGACGGTGTGGTGAACCTGAACCTCTACGGCACGTATTACATGCTGAAGTACGGTCCCGCGCACATGCGCGACGGTGGCTCGATCATCAACACCGCTTCGGTCGCCGGCCTGCAGCAGAACGAAGGCTTCTTCGACTACAGCGCAACCAAGGCCGCCATCATCAGCATGACCAAGACCACCGCTGTCGAACTGGGGCCACGCGGCATCCGCTGCAACGCCGTCGCCCCCGGACCGGTAAAGACACCGCTGCTGCCGCCCGACCACATCCTGAATGACCTGGCAAAGAACCTCTCCGCCCTCGGCCGCATCGCGCAGGTCGACGACCTCGTGGGTGTTTATCACTTCCTCGCCAGCGATCAGAGCCGCTACATCACAGGGCAAACCATCATCGTCGACGGTGGAAGGCTCGCGGGCTACCGAAATGAGATCCTGGCCCGCCTGGCCCGCTAACTGACCTACCTCGAGCCACGATCATCATGGCTCGCGATCTCGGCCTCCTTGGTTGTCATTCCCGCAGGGAATCTGCGTTTCTTGCGCGCCATTTCTGCTTCGCATGCTTACAAGCGCGGGTTGCCTCGCGACGCCAGCAACTGTCGCCGGAGCCTCAAACGCAGATCCCTACGGGGATGACAACCAAAGGGTAGACGAGCGGGCAGCGGCTGCCGCTCCAAACGCGGATTCCCTACGGGAATGACAACCAGAGAGAGGCAGAGAGCCGGTCCCTCTAAACGTCTCCCTAGCCGCTGGGGGTCTCTCCCACCAACTCCGCCGGGTTCCGTGCTGAGGCCACCAGCGCGTCAAAGCTCGCCCCTTCACCCCGGACTACCACGCCACGCTGATTCGAAAACTCCCGGAAGCCGTCCTCGCCATGGTGACGGCCCATACCGCTCATGCCCACGCCCCCGAAGCCCAAAGCCTTCAAGCCGGCCTGGATCGCCGCGGCATTCACCGCCGCTCCCCCCGAGGTCGTCTCCGAAAGAATGTGATCAATGGTCGCGACGTCATCCCCGAACACATACACACCCAACGGACGGTCGCTCGCGTTGATGCGTTCAATCACGCTCTCGGTATCGTCATAGGGTATGACCGGGATGATCGGCCCAAAGATCTCTTCCTGCATGATGCGTAGATCGGCGGGCGGATCGACGACCAGCGCAATCGGCATCTGCCGCTTGTCGGTAGCGGACGCAGCGCCGTCATCCAGCTTCACCACCCGGGCCTGGCGTCTCTCCGCTTCCCCGAGCAGGGCACGGACGCGCTCCATATGGCGCTGCGAGATGATGCCTGTGCACGCCTCCGATTGCGCGTAGTTCGGTGCAGCCTGCGCCATGAAGCCCTTCGCGATCGCCACAAAGGTCTCCACTTCGGCCCGCGGCACAAAGCAGTGATCGACCGACACGCACATCTGCCCGTTCTTGATCATCTTCACGCCAACCACCGTGCCCACCGACTCGCCCGTAACAGCGCCGGGCAGCAGCACGGCGGGGCACTTGCCGCCTAGTTCCAGCGTTACCGGCGTAAGGTTCCTCGCGGCCGTCGCCATAATCTCGCGTCCCACGTTGGAGCTCCCGGTATACAGCAGATGATCCCAGGGCAGAGCCGTAAAGGCGCGCGCCAGCTCCAGTCCACCCGTCGCGACGTAGACAAGGTCCGGCTCAAACGTGGCAGACACCATCTCGCGCATCAGGTCCGCACAGGCCGGCGCGAACTCCGAGGGCTTCAGCATCACGCGATTGCCGGCCGCCAGCATGTCCACCAGCGGCCCCAGCCCGATCTCAAACGGAAAGTTCCACGGAACGATATTGCCGACCACACCCTTCGGCTGGCTCTTCACAAACGCGCGCAGCACCCCGGCGTAGGCCTCATCCACTTCGCGCGGCTGCGGGCGCATCCACTCTTCCAGGTGCTTCAGCGCGAACTCCGCGCGCTTGGAGACAGGAAAGACCTCCAGCGCGTCGGCACCAGCGGCCGGGTGCACACCGAAGTCCGCAGTCAGCGCCGCAACGATCCGGTCCCGGTTGTCGAGCATCATCGGAATGATGCGTTCCAGACGTTCGCGCCTGACCGCCAGGCTTGGCTGCCGGTCTCTGGCGAAGGCGCGGCGTTGGGCCTCGAAGGCTGCCTGCAAGTCCTTGATCGCTTCCGCATCCGCTCGGCTCGCCGTAGGGGCCTCTGTCGTCCGTTCCGCTTCCAGCAATGACATGTTTTCCCTCACCTGGCGTCGCGGCCGCCGTCCACGCGATCCTTCCGCGCACGCGGAGCCACTTCCACGCCTCGCCGTTCTACATGACCGAGCGGTCAATTAGCAAGTGCAAACGCCAAAGTACCACTCAGAGCAACCTTGGGCATGTCGAGCTTTGTGTGCATCGCGACACTCCGGCTTGCGCGAATGTTTGAACGCCCCTCTGCACTGTTTGAGTTCGAGGTCTATTCCACCGGAAACTGGATAGGCCTGATCGTTGACCAGTGAAGGGTCATTTGTTGTGCTGGAAGTTAATGTCACACCAAAGCACATCGCAGGGATTGCGATGCTGCCTAAATCGATCGGCGACCTCGCGCACCTGCGACTCGGGCAAGTAGCTATAGCGAGACTGCTGAAAGCCAAGCGCCGACAGCGAGGCAAGGGTGTCGGTCCGGTAAGCCAGGAACGGGGGCACAGCCAAGAGGCATCTTCAGGAACCGCCCCACCTCTCCAGAGACGAACGCGCAGCACATCCTCGCGAAGCGCACTCACCTGTAGGGTCGTATCGCGCGACCCAGCGGCACCCCTGCCGGAACGGATCGGATGTCTGGCCCATGTGCGGAGGCGCCTGGGACATTCAGGATCAAACACGATGCGGCAGCGAGCGAAGTAGGTGCGTAGCGGAACAATTCATCTCCCTAAGGTTCGACTGAGCGATCACGATCGCGGAGAGCTATGCGGTCCAGGGATCGTTTGGTGGCAGCGCGGTCACACCGGTGGAACCGTGGCACGAAAGGGAGCGACCGCCGAGACAAGGGTCAGCGCCAGAACCCTCGCCGGACTCTTCGAGCCAGCGACCATTGAAGAAAGGTTTGATACATGAAGGTGAATAAGTTCAGCATGCATGATCTCCAGGCAGAAACCTGTGAAGGATGAGTTTGTTGGGACCGCTTCCAAACGTAGTGACACGCGCGCCACTCTCATCGGGTGAACCAACGAGAGTGGCGTGCGTGCCGTGAATGCCGGACTACGTTACCGGTAGAACGTGCCTCGAACTGGACGTTTCGCAGCAAGGTTCCAGTTGCGGGCAGCAGTGGAGCGACGCGGTTCCTAAACGTCAGAACACAAGTCGCGCAGCTAACTGGATTTTGCGTGAGGAGCTACGCAGACCTGTGATGGCGCCAAATACAGAGCCGGAGTTGACGTTGCTCGGGTTAGCGAAGCTGGGCGTGTTCGTGACGTTGAAGGCATCGCCGTGCAGTTCTAATTGCTTGCCTTCCAGGATGTGGAAGTTCTTCTGCAGGCCAAGATCCATGTCGCGGAATCCGGGACCATAAACGGCGTTCCGACCTAAGGTGCCCACTCGCGTGTACACCAGGTTGTTCGGGTTGTCGGTTGCTTGTTGTGAGGGTAGGTGCGCTGAATCAAAGGACGAGGGATCAAACCATTCCGAAAGCGTCTTGGGGTACTTGATCGGCCCAATCAGGTCGGGGCGGTTGGTGACCTGTTGGTTTCCGCTGCCGCCTGCCTGGATATCGATCGGCTGTCCGGTCGATAGCTGAACGATGTCGTTCACCTGCCATCCGCCAATCAGCAGATCAAGGGCGCGGTTGGCACCGGTCCCAAACCTCTGGCCCCGGCCAAACGGGAGGTTGTACACGAACGAAGAGCTGAAGATGTGACGCTCGTCCTGGCTGGAGTTTCCGTAGTTCGCGGCCTGATCGTAGTAGAGCAGAACGGCAACAGGCGTTCCGCCATAAGGGCTGTTCGTGTTGTCGAGTGCATGCGACCAGGCGTAGGACCCGGTAGCCAGCAGGTTGGTGCCACGATGCTCGTAGTGCAACTGGAGTCCGTTGTAATTGGAACTGCCGTTGTACCAGTTGTAGGTGAGGCCACCTGCCTGATTCGGGTAGGGTCGCGTTGTCGCACCGATATGGTACGCGGTCAGGTTGTAGAACGTGGAAAGTCGGTCGCCGTGCGTGCCGACGTATGCCGCGCTGAAGACATCGCGTGCACCGAACTGCTGCTGCAGCTGTACGTTGTACTGCTGCAGACGGCTGTGCTGGTTGTTCACGTTGATCGCCGTGCCGCCGATGTTTGCGGGAGGATTGTTCGGATCAAAGGTTGCAACGCTGGCCGGCAACGGCAGCGGTGCGGTCACCGCCGCAGGGCTGGTGTAGTCGGCACAGGAGTAGGCAGCCTGCCTCTTTGCCGTTTGTCCGCTCAGGGTGATGCAGTAGCCGTCTTGCGCGAGGAAGTAGTTGTTCCCGCTGAAGGGGCCGTTTTGTCCAAGCTGGTTGTTGATGCCGCCATAGTCCGGAAAATAGAAGATCCCATAGCCGCCGTGAAGGGCCGTTTTGCCGTCCCCGCTGATGTCGTAGGCGAAGCCCACACGCGGCGCGAAGTTCAGGTAGTCCTGGTTGACGATTGTCTTGGAGACGCCATTGACACCGGCTTCCAGCACCTTCCCGGTATTCACATCGAAGGAGCTCTGTTGGTTGTGAGCTTCGTAGGGCCATGTGAGCAGGTCATAGCGAAGACCGAGGTTGAGCGTAAGCCGCTTGGTAGCTCGCCAATTGTCCTGGGCGAACAGACCGTCTTCCTGGTTCACATTGGAGAAGAACCCGGTTTGCGCACCGATCTGGTATTGGCTCACGCCGCCCACCAGGTATTCGCTCTCGTCGTACCCGGTAAAGAGTTGTGGACTGTAGAAGAGACCACCCTTTCCTTCAATGGGCCGGTAGTAATTGGTCACACGGCGCAGCAGCGTTCCACCCACGCTTAGTTGATGACGGCCGGTGGTGAAGTTCAGGGTATCTGTCACTTCATAGATGTTTTGCGGAACCTCGAACGGACCGAAGTCGCCCGTGTATTGAAGCTCTGTCCCATATCCACCTGTCAGAGGGCCACCCGTGTTCCTCGCGGCACCCAGAGTCGTGTTTTGGATTCCAAGCTCCTCACCCACCGAGATACCGTAGTTCGGCGGCAGGTAGCCGTAGTTATCGCGGTTGTACGCGATGCGAGCCTCGTTCACGATCCGCGGTGAAAAGGTGTGCGTATACCCCAGGTCATAGCCCCGGCCGTGCAAATAGTTCTGCTGGCCTGAAGCATTCAACGGTGGGTTGGTGCCGTTCTGCGCCAACTGCGAGTTCTGGTCGGAAGACGTGTTGTCGTAGGAGAAACGGAAGAAGAACTGATCGCTGGTGGAAGCGTTCCAGTCCAGGCGCGTATCGAAGGTGTTGTACTTGCCGACCTGGGTCTGCTGAAAGAAGTAGTTTCCGATGAGCCGATCGGTTCGCGTAGGCAGCGGAAAAGCGTTCAAGTAGTTGACCGAGACAGGATTCAGCCGGTTCTTCGGGATGATGTTGCCGGGAAAGGGTGCGCAGGTAAGCGGGTCAAAGATTTGGCCCAAACTTCCGGTGGCCGGGTACACACTGTTCAGGACAGAGGAATTTGGATAGCAGTTGGGGAAATAAGTTGTGAAAAAGGGAGCTTGACCATTGGTGATGCCGTTGCTTGCGAGCACCTTATCCAGCAGCTCACTGAAATCCCCTTGACGCATTTTTTGGGTAGGCACGGTGTCGTAGCCGCTGCCAGCCGGCTGCTGGTAACGAGTTCCCTCGTAATCGCCGAAGATGAACAGCTTGTCCTTGATAAGCGGCAACCCAGCAGAGCCACCGAACTGATTGCGGTTGTACGGAGGATTCGGTCCCGCGGGCAGGGCGTTGTACGGAAAGGAATAGTTAGGGTTTGCCGCCCACTTGTTGCTGCGGTAGAAGTCGAACGCCGAGCCGTGTAGTTGGTTCGTGCCGGACTTGATCGAAGCTACGACCAGAGCGCCACCGGCCCGGCCGTACTGCGCCGGCGCCACACTGGTGTTGACCTTGAACTCTTGCGTCGCGTCGACCGGTGGAAAGAACAGGATCACGTTCTGGAGGCTGTCATTGTTGTCCACGCCATCCAGGATGAAGTTATTAGCCTGGGGGCGGGTCGCATTGACGGATATGGCGCTGCCGCCCGTGTCCCCGTGACGGCCTGCCGTGTCCTGGCCCTGTTCAGCATAGGCACCTTGGGTGACACCAGGTGTAAGGAGCGCAAGGTTGAGGGCGTTGCGGCCGTTGAGCGGCAGTTCGGTGATCTGCTTGGACTCGATCGTTTCGCCGAGCGTGGGATCAGACGTGTCGACGAGCGAAGCTGCGCCTGTAACCTCGACGACGGTTCCGGCGCCACCAGGTTTCAAAGAAAAGTTGAGCGTCAAACTGGTGGTCACCCGAACGGTAAGAACCTGATCCTGTGTTTGGAAGCCAGGCGCAGATACGGTCGCGGTGTAGTCGCCCGCAGGAACAGCTGGAATGTTGATCTCGCCGCTGGCATTCGCAGCGGTTGTGAACTTCAGTCCGGTGGCTTTGTTCACGACAAGGACCGAAGCTGACGGGATTGCCGCGCCCGTCGGGTCGGTGATTGTTCCCACAATGCGACCGGTGTCCGCTTGTCCGTGGGATATGGCGGCACACCCAGCCAAGACGGCTGCGGTGAGGACCAGCGGTGTAGAGTGCTTAAATCTATAACGTTCCAAAACAACCTCCTAAGATGTTTGCCGGCGCTTGATGGTGCGAGATGCGCCCCTGTTCGTACTTGAAGTCCTTCGAGCGGCGAGACCTTGCCGCAGGACTTACTCCTGATTGCTGATGAAAACAGCGGTGGTAAGAGCCGGGATGGTGGCCGTGCCTGCCTTGTTGTCCAGCGTGGCGCTGCGGACGACGCTGTCGCTGGATTGGCGCTGCACAGGATGGAGCCGAAGCCCCGCACCGGCCAGCGACGCATCCGTGAAGCTGACTGGGGCGTTGCCGGCGTTAAAGAAGACGACGATATGGTGTGCTCCGCCGTAGTTGACTCCGTGGTCGTCGAGCTTCATGACGATCAATCCCGGGATCTGATTGCTGCCCACGTTCAGGAAGGACAGATTGGTTTGCACTTCCTGCGCGGTGGCCATGTGGAACAGGCCGCTGCTGTACCGGATCCGCAGCAGATCCTGGAAGTCTTCCGTGGTCATCGCAAGGTCTTGCGGTGTGGGCTTCAGTGCGGTGTTGGCCAGCAGCGGCTGCTCCAAAGGCCACTGGTTCTGGTTCACATTGGCCACGGGAAGACCGATGCCCCAGTTGTCCCCCTGTCCGCTCCAGTCGATCTTGTTGAACCAGTCGCCGGAGTTGTAGCTGCCGTTGTCCATGTCCTTGGAGCGGAGCAGGTCGTCCGCGGCCTGGAAGAAGGGAACCCCTTGCGCCAGGGTAATCAGACTCATCGCCAAGACCTGCCGGCGCGCACGCGTGTTGACCGTGTCCGCCGCGGCTGACTTGAGCTGAATGGCGTCAAAGAGCGTCTGGTTGTCGTGCACGGAGCAGTAGTTCACGTCCTCCAGCGGGGAGGCCGCGTATCCGGCAGGCTGGCCACCGTAGGTCAACTGGCCGCCCGTGACGGGCTGACCCTGTGCGTCGACGAAGCTGAAGTTCTTCAGCGCTCCTGCCAGACTGAGCCGAATCAGGTCGGTTTGGTTCAGCAGGGTGTTACGCTGATCGATCGTCGCCGTGTTCTGGCTGGTGTACGCATTGGGATCGGTGAAAAGGCCGGTCGCAAAGCCCTGCACCTGGAAGTCCTGCCCGAAGATGTTGCCGCCCCGGATGGAATCCCGTATGCGGTCGTTGAAGCTGCCGATGCCTGTTCCGTAGAGGTTTGCCTGGCTGGCGTTAGGCCCGACGGCGTTATTGGCCGCTTCGGCGATCTGGAAGCCCTCGCCGTAAAGGTAGATGTTGCTGCCGTCCACGCCGTCCTTCTCCGGCGTCAGCGCGTTCAGGGCGTTGCGAATGTCCAGCATGTTGTAGACGAAGTGGAGGCCCATGGCATCAAAGCGGAAGCCGTCGATCTTGTACTGCCGTGCGTTGAGCACGACCGTGTCGATCATCAGCTTTTCCATCATCTGGTGTTCGCTGGCCGTGTCGTAGCAGCAGGAACCGGTCTCAATGACACCGTTGTTATCGAGCCGGTGATAGTAGTTGGGCACCAGCTCATCGAAGTTGGCCGTGGCATCCTCGCCATAGGTGTAGGTGTGGTTGAAGACAACGTCTTGAATCACGCGAAGACCGGCCAGGTGCAGGCCTGCCACCATGTCCCGGTACTCGCGAACGCGGTTCGTCGGATCGACCGCGTACGCACCCTCGGGCGCCATGAAATGCACCGGGTCATAGCCCCAGTTGTAGGCGTCGGCATTCTGCACGGCCTCCACCGCTTGCTGCTGTTGTTGGCCGTCCGGCGGGTTGGGCGTGAGGGCGCCGGGGGACTGCCAGGTCGATTTGTCTTCGTTCACGCTGCCGAAGTGGAAGCTTGGCAGAAGGTGAACGGACGTCAGGCCCGCCGCAGCCAGCTGGTGCAGGTGACGCATGCCGTCCGTCTTGGGGTCGTCGAACGCCATGTATGTGCCGCGCAACACGGTGGGTACGGTTGAGTCACCGATGCTGAAATCGCGAATGTGCAGCTCATAGATGCTGGTATCCGTCAGGCTGGGCAGGGCCGGTGAGCTGAGGTGATCCCAAAGAACCGGTTTGGTTGCGTCCGCATCCAGATCCGTGATGCGGGTCATGGTGCCGTTCAAGGAAAGGTCCACGGAATACGGATCCGTGGTCGTATTGGTGTCGATTGCCTGATCGGCGGCAACGTAGACCTGCGCCCGCAGCTGGTAGTACTTCCCTGCCCAGGTGCTGTCACCGTCCGCCACCCAAACGCCGTTGTGCTCATGCATGGCAACGGTCAGCTTGGGTGAGGCGTCAGTCGGCCGATCGAAGAGCAAAAGGGAGAGCTTCTGGGCCGTGGGAGCCCAAACCTTTACCTTCAAGGGATAGCCGTTGTCGTCGTCCCAGTCCGACCAGACCGGGCTGTTGGGATGATTGAAAACGACCCCGAGCTTGCCGTCGTAGGCCAGCAGGGCGTCGAGGGCACCAAAAGTCTGAACACCGGTCGCGTACTTCAACGTTCCGTCCGCGGCAGAGACGCTTACCTCCAATTGACTCTTCAGCGCCGACCGCAGCACGGCGGGGGTGACGTCCGCCGGCAGCTTGAACAGCGCGTAGCCGGCCAGTTGCGGGAAGCGGGTCAGCTCCTCCGGCGTAAGGGTGCCGTTATACGGAGTAAGCGGGATCGAGGTGCCCCCGGTTACGCCGGTGGTGGTGAGCTGCAAACCGGCGGTCAGGCTGGCGGTGAGCGCATAGGTTCCGCCCGGAACCACATAAGTGGGCTGGAGAGCGATGGTCGTGGCATCGATCCAGTACGCCTGGAGCTGGTGGAACGGACCCGCCAGCAGTTGGGCCGCTGTCGGGGGCTGCAGGTACACCGTGGGATTGCCGGAGACGACCCAGCCTTCCAGTTGCTGCGGAATCTGCAGCGATTGGTCCGGCCCGGGGTCCTTGGTGCCCGTCGAGCAGTTGTGGATGATGAAGCCGAGGTGACCCGGAACGACCCCCACGTCAAAATACGGGCCGTAGCTGTCGTAGCCGGCGTAGTAGTCGTTGGTACCGCAGAAGTCGCCGGTTGGGTCGGTGGTGGCGCCGTAGACGTACAGGCTCCAGTTGGCATAGTTGCCGTCCGGCCGGTAGTAGTGGATACGGGCGTGCCCTGCCGGGATCGGGGGATCCTGTCCGATGGCCGGCCTAGTGATGCTCATGGAGTCGCTGCCGGAGAGCTCCCAAAACTCATTGCCCTGGGTCGCGGGGTCGACGTACTGGTTAGGCCCCGGGTCCTTGAGGTCGCCTTTGTGGATGATCAGGCCGACGTTGCTGGCGTTTGCGGTGACGCCGACGTCGAAGTAGGCGCCGAAGCTGTCCAGGCCGGTGACCGGTACCGGGCCATCCGGGAAGTCGTTGACCTCGGTGGTGTCAAAGAAGGCGTAGATGGTCCAACCGGTGTAGAGCCCGTCCGGTCGGTAATAGTGCACACGGATCTTGCCTGCGGGGATCGGCGGGTCATTCTGCGCTGACAAAGTGCCGCCGGCAAACAGCACCACAAGAACGAGAGTAGAGAGGATGGCTGACCACAGGCGAGCTTGTAGACGGGAAACATTCATAACCGAGGGGCTCCTTCAGTGTCCGAACCGCTCGCCGACCTCGCTGATATTCAGCAAGCGACGCAGCCAGTTGTTCATAGCGAGCGAAGATTCGGACCCACCGTCGTTTCGACACAATGGACGCAGACTTACTTCTCTCTGTTTTCGAGGTAACCTAAAAAGCCTAGTGTTATGAATGATTTGCGCATGCATGTTAACGCTCTGTTTGCATGATTTAGGATGTCGGTCTGAGAATTTTCGGACCAATGAGCACAGTTCAGCGACACGATCTGATCACTTTCGGGAGCTTTGAGGTTGATCTGCACACGGGAGAGATCCGGAAATATGGAATGCGCGTCAGGCTGCAGAGTCAGCCATTCCGGGTGTTGCTCGCTCTGCTTGCGAAGCCGGGAGAGGTCGTCACGCGGGAGGAGCTGCAACTCCAGATCTGGGGCGAACACACCACTGTTGACTTTGAACGAGGCATAGCGACGGCCATCAGCAAGCTACGCGAGGCGTTGGGCGATTCCGCGGACCATCCTCGTTATGTGGAGACCCTGGCGAAGCGAGGTTTTCGGTTTATCGCGCCGGTGATCGTTGAGCCTCCCCACGAAAGCTCGCCTGCGGCCCGCACCCGGGAGGCGCAGCCTGACTCTGCCGGAGCAACCCCGGAACCGGAGCAGACCGTAGTACTCCCGCCTCGGACCTCTACCGTGGTCGCTGCCTTGGGCACGTCTTCGGTCCGGAACGAAGGTGCTCAAGGGCGGCTCCGTTCTGTGCCTTGGCGGCGGTTCGGGTATCTCTGTTGCGCCACTTTGGGGGTGATGGGTCTATCATCCCTGGTGACCTTGAAGCTGACGAGGCCGGTCGAGCCTCTTCAGCCATCGAGGATCCTTCAGCTTACGCAGGCGAGCGAAATCTATGATGGCCCACCTAACCCGGAAAACCTGCTGACCCTGGTAACCGATGGCCCGCGGGTCTACACATCGTTTCTGACTGCCGGCCGGCCCCAAATCGGGTCCGTCGACTCAAGCGGGACGGCTCTGGAACCAATCACCATGCCGGACGAACTCAGTTCCGCGGCGATCACGGACATTTCCAGAAATGGTTCCAGGCTGATCGTCCGCGAGCGGCGGTCGCGCGACTCTGAGCAACCGCTTTGGATTGTCCGCACGGACGGTTCGAGCGCCTTGCGGGTCGGCGATGTGCTCGCGCACGACGCCACCTTTATGCCGGATGGCGAGAGCCTCCTGTATGCCAGTGGGAATGAGTTCGATACCGTGCAACTGAAGAGCGGAGCGATCGCGCGTTATGCCGCTCTTCCAGGGCGAGCTTTTTGGCCCCGCTGGTCTCCGTCGAACAACGTGCTACGGTTCACCCTGATCGATCCCGTCACCCACAACAGTTCTCTGTGGGAACTGGATTCTTCTACCAGGCGTATTCACCCCTTACACTTCGCCGTGTCGCATGATCGCTCCCTTTGCTGCGGCTCCTGGTCGGCCAGCGGCAATCTCTATGTGTTCCAGGCCAGCGGTGGCCACGGAAGTGATCTTTGGGCGGTGAAAGAAGGGGCGCGCCAGCAGGTCACGAGGCTGACGAACGGCCCTTCAAGCTACACATCTCCCCTGCCGTCCCGCACGGAGGACACCGTGTACTTTGTCGGTCTGGAGCCGCCAGCGGGAACTCAATTCTTCGATCGAAGCCTACGCAAGTTCGTTCCGGCGCCGTCCTTTTTAGAACGCGCGAGACGCGTTACTTACTCACGTGATGGACGCTGGGTGGCCTGGGTGGACGTGGACGGCCGGCTTTGGCGTGCGCTCAGCGGCAATGGCTCCGAGCGATTGCAACTGACGCCGGATGATCTGGATGTCTTTTTAGCGCAGTGGTCGCCTGATCAATCCCAGTTGGTGATGATGGCGAGAGAACCCGGCCAAACCTGGCAGGTGTACGTTGTGAGCGCGACAGGAGGGCTGGTCCGCAAAGTGCTTGCGGATCAACGGAACCTGGCTGACCCTGATTGGTCAGCTGACGGAAACAAACTGGTGTTTGGAAGGGAAGCCGATCTGATGGGGAAGGAAAACGGGGCGCGCGATCTTCACGTGCTAGACCTGAAGACAATGCAATCCGTCGTGCTCCCTGGCTCGGAGAACCTCTTCAGTCCGCGATGGTCGCCGGACGGCCAATGGATTGCTGCCCTCTCCACCGATCAAACCCGTCTGCTGCTGTACGATGTCGCCCATCGTACCTGGAAGACCCTTGTCACAGGCAGCGCAGCGGACCCGGTCTGGGGCCTGGACAGCAAGACAGTGTACTTCCACGCTTTCACGGATCCGCGGTCAGCGATCTTGCGGGTAGCCATTGCCGGAGGGCCAGCAGTGACTGTCGCCGATATGTCCAACCTGGAATCCCCAAAAGCAGATTCCTACTTCTTCGGCGGCGTTACGCCTGCGGGCGCTCCGATCATCGAACCTCGGATTGGCACTGGCAACCTCTATTCGGTTCGGCTGCCCGAGTAACAGTGGTGTTTGTCACAGGAGTCCAGGTACAACAAGGCTTACGGGCTTTAGACGCTAGCAAGCGAACAAAGGATCTCAGCATCTTGCGGCTGCGGGGTTTGCGCGTGGGGTCGAAGGTGCTGATGAAGGAACTCCAAATGCCGGGATTGGATCAAAGCTCCGCGGTGCCGGGTGAGATCGTCGTCGCACGTCGCTGGAAGAGGGCGGCGCGACCATAGTCTCCAGCGGTCTGGGCCGTATTTGCTTGGATCGACCAACGGGCCGAGCTGTAGGACCTGTGCTGCCGACTGGCTCCCCAATCAACAGAAATTCGAAGCAAACCAAAACCAGCCGCGCACCTCAGGCCCATGTGCGTTCGCGTATGCCGACGCATGCCGGACATGGTTTGGAACTTACATGCGATTGTGCGGGAGCGCAACCGTGCACGAAGGCAATGCTCCCAATGGCTCCGGCTCCTACGCCGTCAATCGCGAAGACGGGTCGTAGTGGCACGTTAGTGCGCCCCAACGTAAAAGACAACCCAGCGTCGGCTGATGTAGGCTCTTGCTCGTCTTCAAAAACACCCCGATGCATGAGGAAACTGTGCGCCTACGCCGACTCGCGAAGCTCACCTACGCGGCCCTGCTTACCGGCTTCACTGCCATGGGGCAGCAACCCGCATACCTCGACAGTAACTTGCCGCCGGAACAGCGTGCCGCGGATTTAGTGAAGCGGCTGACACTGGAAGAGAAGGCAAGCCAGTTGGTGAACCAGTCCCGGGCCATCCCCAGGGTGGGGGTGCCCTCCTATGATTGGTGGAGTGAGGCTTTGCACGGTGTTGCCCAGGATGGCGTGACCGAGTTCCCCGAGCCGGTAGGCCTGGCGGCTACCTTCGATCCGGCCGCGATCCACGAGATGGCAACGGCGATCGGCACAGAAGGGCGCGTGCTGCATGCGAGAGCCGTGAAGGCTAACGGGGGCTACAGCGGATTCTTCCAGGGTCTGGATTTCTGGGCCCCGAACATCAACATCTTCCGCGACCCGCGCTGGGGCCGCGGGCAGGAGACCTACGGCGAAGATCCCTACCTGACGGCGCGCATGGGTGTAGCCTACGTCACCGGAATGCAGGGTGACGATCCGAAGTACTACCGTGCGATTGCCACCCCGAAGCACTACGCCGTGCATAGCGGCCCGGAGTCGACCCGTCACGTCGCCGATGTCACGGTCAGCAAGCATGACGAGCTGGACACCTATCTGCCCGCCTTTCGAGCCGCCGTCACCGAGGCAAAGGCGGGCTCCATCATGTGCGCCTACAACAGCATCAACGGCGAGCCCGCATGCGCCAGCGACTTTCTGTTGCAGGACCAACTACGCGGCAAATGGAGCTTTAGGGGCTATGTCGTCTCGGATTGCGGCGCCGTGGTCGACATCAACCGCAATCATCATTTCCGGCCGACGCAGCCGGAGGCCTCTGCTGTGAGCCTGAAGCGAGGCATGGACAATGAGTGCGTTGACGGCGGCTTCCAGGTGACGGATGACCACGATTACCGCGCCTACCTCGATGCGGTGAAGCAGGGCTACCTGAAGGAAAGCGAGGTCGACACCGCGCTCGTCCGTCTCTTCACCGCCCGGATCAGGCTGGGCATGTTCGACCCGCCCGGTATGGATCCGTACAGCAGGATCAGCGACAGCGAGCTCAGCAGCCCCGCACACCGCGAACTGGCACGCAGGATTGCCAACGAATCCATCGTGCTGCTGAAAAACGATGGGACCCTGCCCCTGAGAACAAGCGGTCTTACCATGGCCGTTGTTGGTCCAATCGCAGACCAGCCGCGCGTGCTCCTGGGCAACTACAACGGCCGTCCGACGCACACTGTGTCCATTCTTGAGGGCCTGCAGAAGGAGTTTGCCGGTGCAACCATCAAGTATGTTCCGGGCACACAGTTTCTCAGCCACCAGGCAGACCCTGTCCCGGCCTCCGCGCTGCGTGTCGCTGGGGTTCCAGGACTGAGGCTCACCTACTCGAAGCTGAACATGAGCGACATCAACAAGACGGTTGCGACCAAGCCTCTGGCGGAAAGCACCGTCCCCACCCTAGACGCGGCTGCGCAGCCCATTCCGTCCGCTGCCGCGCAGGTTCACCCGTTATCCCTGCAGTGGGATGGTGAACTGACCGCGACCGAGACCGGCGATTACAATCTCGGCCTCCGGAGTAATGGTGAATTCCGTATCGAGCTTAACGGCAAGCCCGTAACCTCGGGCTACGGCGGCGACGGCCAGGAAGCCAAGCTTGGCCGCGTGCATCTGGAGGCGAGGAAGCCCGCAGCTCTGCATGTCCAGTACACCGTGCCGCAGAAGCGTGCGCCCGTGGCAGTGCTTGTCTGGGAAAAGGCGGACCTGCGGCCTAAGCCGGAGGCCATTGCGGCTGCGCAGAGTGCAGATCTTGTGGTGGCTGTGCTTGGCATCTCCAGCGAGCTTGAGGGCGAAGAGATGCAGGTGAGCGAACCCGGGTTTGCCGGTGGTGACCGCACCAGCATCGATCTGCCCGGACCTGAAGAGGAACTGCTGGAGCAACTGAAAGCGACAGGCAAGCCGGTCGTGCTGGTGCTCACCAACGGAAGCGCTCTGGCCGTGAACTGGGCGAAAGAGCACGTGAATGCCATTGTGGAGGCCTGGTACCCGGGCGAAGAGGGCGGAACTGCGGTGGCGGAGACCTTGTCCGGCAAGAACAACCCTTCGGGTCGTCTGCCGGTCACGTTTTATACCGGGGTGCAGGAGTTGCCGCCCTTCGACAACTATGCAATGAAGGGCCGTACGTACCGGTATTTCGAAGGCGAGCCGCTGTACCCGTTCGGCTACGGGCTGAGTTACACAAAGTTCGCGTATACGGACCTGCACGTGCCAGCTCCAACCGTGCACGCCGGCGAGCCCGTCATGGCGGAAGCGACAGTCACCAATACGGGCAAAGTTGCAGGGGACGAAGTGGCCGAGCTCTATCTGACGTTCCCACCCCTAGCCGGAGCGCCGCGGCGGGCGCTGCGCGGCTTTCAGCGTGTTCATCTAAGCCCGGGGCAGTCACAGGTGCTGCACTTTGCTCTGAAGTCGCGAGATCTCGGCATGGTCACCGAGGCAGGTGAACCGGTGATCGCTGAAGGGCAGTACACGCTTTCCATCGGAGGCGGCCAGCCCGGCACCGACGCGCCTTCCGTGGCCGGCAGCTTCACGATCCACGGTACGGCGCAGCTTCCTGAGTAGCCCTTTGAGATGCTCATGCCCGGCAGCGGGGTTCCGTTCGGGTATGCCGCAGCTTTGGAAGTGTTTCTTCACGATGAGTACTACCAAGAGGCTTCGGCATACGCTCGGCTGAGCGGCCGCCCGCTTCAAACAACGATCAATCAGACCCGCTGCCCAAGTCCGTTGGGTGTTCCGCGTTCCGGTCTGAGCGCTGCGCGCGCCCGGCTCTCTCCAGATCAAGAAGGGCCCGCTTTCGCGGGAGACCCCACCGATATCCTCCCAGTTCGCCGGTCTGACGAACCACCCTGTGGCAGGGAACCAGCAGGGCGACGCGGTTTGCGGCACATGCGTTCGCAACAGCGCGCACTGCCGAGGGCGCGTTCACTGCCTCTGCTACGTCCGTGTACGACCGGACCTCGCCGTAGGGGATCTGGCTCAGGTAGTTCCACACCCGGAGCTGAAAAGCGGTCGCTCGTACGTCCACCGGAATGGCGAGCGTCTTCTCCGTACCGGCCAGATAGGCGTCCAGGTTCCAAAGCCAATGTTGCAGGTCAGGATGGTGCGGTTCGGATGCTGGCTCCAGGGTCGCCGCCGGGTACTCCTGCCGCAGCATGCGAAGTAGCTCAGCATCGTTCTCCCCGAACTGCAGAAAACAGAGTCCGCGGTCCGTGGCGCCCAGCATCATTCTTCCAAGAAGAGAAGCTACCGCCGCGTAGCTGATCACCATACCTCTGCCCCCTTTGCGGTACTGTGCCGGCGTCATGCCCAGTTGCGTGTTGCTCTGCTCGTACATGCGGCCGCAGGCACAATGGAAAGCTGTGCCGGCTAGACCGACGTGGTTTCATCCGAAGGGGTGGCGAGTCGCCTACGTCAGGAGGCTCTTGCGGAGCCGTCGGGCAACGAAGCGAGGATGTCAGGGTCCACCTGGAAGAAGATGGAGAACGCCGTTCCGCTGATGGAACCCTGTCGGCTCTTCACGCGAAGGAACGCACGATGGCGCGCAAGGATCTCTGAGGACACCCACAGTCCAAGACCAGTGCCGTTGATGCCCTTGGTTGTGAAGAAGGGCTCGAAAAGACGCGTTCTGGTCTCTGCGCTCATGCCCACACCGTTATCCGCCACGGTGACCCGAACGCCCCTCAGGCTGGTTGGCCAGTGAGTCGCGTCCCTTGTGCGTACCCTCAAGGTGCCTCCCACGCCGCATGCGTCCGCAGCATTGCCGATGAGGTTCGCGAAGACCTGCCTCACTTCGCCGCTGAAGCAGAGCGAGAGCAGGGTCTCCTCAAATTCCGTCTTAACCGAGATGCCAAGCTGATGCAAACGGGGCTCGTACACGGCCAGGGTCGATCGGAGGATCTCTGAGATGCTCTCGCGTTGCGGGCGCGTGGTCTGACGATGGAATTTGAGGCTGTGGCGAACGACCTCGCTCGCACGTTGCAGTTCCTGCTCCGCCATCTGGATGTACTTGAGAACCGGCTCCTCCTTCGACCCGTCGCGGATGATGTAGAGCAGGTTCGTGACAGACTCCAGGGGATTGTTGATCTCGTGGGAGATCGTCGATGCCAGACGACCCACGGCGGCGAGCTTCTCATTCTTCCGCAAGGCCTCTTCTGCCTTGATCTGAGCCGAAATGTCGCGAAAGTAACAGACCACACCATATCCGCCTTGAGGCATCGCGATCCGGTCGACACGCCACTCGTAGAACTCTGTCTGACCCCGGTCCTTGCGATACTCGGCCCGCTTTGGTGTACTGTACGGCTCGCCCGTGGCCAGTGTGTGCCGAAGGATCGTTACGATCTCTTCGGCATAAGCGCCGGTCCAGATTTTGTGCATGAGCTCCGCGAAATCGCTGCCGATCACACCGGGGATCCCGTCGAGCACGGGCCGGGCTACAGGATTCACTTGAACGACGCGCAGGTCCCCATCGACCACAATGATGCCGATCGGCGCCTGATTGACGAGTGTCTCGAACTGCGAAGAACGTTGCCTCAACAGCAACTGGGTCCGTACGCGCGCAAGGAGTTCCCGGGCACTGAAGGGCTTGACCAGGTAATCGTCAGCTCCGGCGTGCAGCCCCTCCACATGCGATTCCTCTCCCGCGCGCGCCGACACCATGATGACCGGGATGGATCCGGTTGAGGGCTGCGATCGCAGCGCGGCCAGGAGCTCAAAGCCATCCATCTCGGGCATCATCACGTCGGTGACCACGAGATCCGGCGGATTCGCGGTTGCCGCTTGCAGAGCGAGTCTGCCGTTGGTGACGGCTTCGACCTCATAGCTGGGCGCAAGTAGACGGACGAGATACGCGCGCATGTCCGCGTTGTCGTCCGCAAGAAGAAGACGCGAACGGGGAAGGTTCGACGCTGTGGTGTGGCCCGGACCGAGTTCAATGGCGTCTACCGGCGGGGTGCCGTCCGAGAGCCAGCCCAGAGCTTCCTCGACGTAGTCAGCAGTCACGGCAGAGACCGCCGCGACGGATGCGCTGTTCATCGACGTCTCTGCCGAAACAGAGTTCCTTGGAAGGACGACCGTGAAGACCGATCCGCATCCGAACTCACTTTCCACCTCGATGGTCCCACCTTGCAGACTCACTAGCTCCCGCACCAGGGCCAGACCGATGCCCGTTCCTTCAAAGCTGCGGCCGCCCGCGTTCTGAATGCGGTGGAAGCGTTCGAACAGGTGATCGAGATCTTCCTCCCGGATCCCGATACCCGTGTCCTTCACCTGCAAACGAACCGCGTTACGATCCGGCGCTTCTTGCAGCAGCACAGAGATGCTTCCCTTCAGCGTGAACTTGAAGGCATTGGAGAGAAGATTGAGGACGATCTTCTCCCACATGTCGCGGTCGATCGCCACCGGCCCGCGCTGCAACTCGCTACGCACGATGAGGTCGATGCCCACGCGCTCGGTTGCGGATCGGAAGGCGCTGGCGAGTTCCGCTGTGTAGGAGCTCAAGTCAGTCGGTTGGTAGTGCGCGTTCACTCGCCCCGCCTCAATGCGTGAGAACTCCAACAGGGCGTTGACCAGCTTGAGCAAGCGTCGCGCATTTTTGTTCACGAGCGATAGTTGTTCCCGTTCCTCTGCGAGAAAGGCGCCCGTTGCCGGTGCTGAAGAGGTCAGCTCCTCCAAAGGGCCGAGCATCAGGGTGAGGGGAGTGCGGAACTCGTGGCTGATGTTGGTGAAGAAGGTCGTCTTGGCTCGGTCGATCTCGGCCAGCGCTTCGGCGCGGCGACGCTCCTGCTCGAAGGCGCGGGCGGTAAACAATCCGCCGGCAATCTGCCCCGCAATCAGATCGATGAAGCCCTCATAGTCGGCATCGAGCGGGCGGAACGGATTGAGACCGACGACCAAAAACCCGATCGGCGACTCCTGCTTCTGCCGAACCAGCGGCACCACCTTGGCACGCTCGGGAGGCTCCGCCCAGGCCCCCGTGGGTAGGGTGGAGAACACCTCTCTAAGGCGCTCGACGAGCACGGAACGCCGCTCAGACAAAACTTGCGCCGCAGGCCACACAGTGTGCCGATCGCCCGGCTCAATACAGAGCGGAGCGGCTGCGTCTCCCCATGCAAATCCGCTTGCGCATGCCAGGCGGCAGCTGCCATCGGCATCCTGCAGGTAAACCAGCGCGAAGGGCAGGTCTTTCTCGTTCTGGTAAAGGCTGCGCTCGACCGCGCGTAAAACCTCCTGTTCGCTGATGGCTGTGCCGATCTCCGACGCAAGCACCCTGAGGTACCGAAGCCGCCGCTCGCCGATGATGCGTTCGGTCTCCTCCGTGACCACACAGAACATGCCCGCGACGCTTCCTTCATCGTCCCGAAGCGGGCTGTAGGAGAAGGTATGGTACGTTTCCTCGCGAAACCCGCTCCGTTCCAGGAAGAGAAGCAGGCCTTCGTCCCAGGTGGAGTCGCCCGTATGCAGCACCCTTTGGACACGGGGCGAGATCTCAGCCCAGATCTCCTGCCAAACCTGCCGGGCAGATTTACCCAGGGCCCAGGGGTGCTTCTCACCCAGCGTTGCCTGACCATACCTGTCGTTGTAAAGAAAGGTGAGATCCCGGCCCCAACCCATCCACATCGCATACCGTGAGGTCAGAAGAATATCTACTACGGTCCGCAGGCTTTGAGGCCAGAATTCTTGAGGGCCGAGAGGAGTGGCGTCCCAATCAAAGGACGATACCAGCTCCCGCATGGAGCCGGTCCTCTCCTGTTCCAATTCCATCTGCACTCCTCCCGGGATGGGCCTTAAAATCCGCTTAAAGTATAAGGGGGCTCCCGGCGGGCCGGGTTTCGCCGACACCCTCCACAATGACCTCTCAATCAAGATCGGAACAAGCTGGCACTCTGAACGAAACGATCTGAAAAGCAGTTCGTTTGCTGGATGAGTTTGCGCGCGGCATTGAGAAGATTCCGGCCCATCAGCGCAGTTCACGGACGATCGCCTGCATCTCTCCAAGGGTTCGCTCGACCTCTGCGTCCGTGGTGTAGAAGTGCGGAGCAATACGGACACCTGCGCCGGGACGGTAGTCGACCAGGATCTCCCGGCGAATCAGCTCGTCCGTCACAGCACGGCCCTGCGGCACATCGAAGATAACCGTTCCGCCACGCTGCTCGGGGTCTCGCGGGCTGCGCACCGTCAGCCCGGCTGCGTCGGCCAGCTCGATCATGCGTTGCGTCTGGCGTTTGGATTTGGCGCGAATCGCTTCCACGCCGATCTCCTGCACGATCTCGTAGCCGGACCTTGCGGAATACATGGCCGGCACGTTCGGCGTTCCATTCAGGAAACGGTGCATCCCCGGCGCGTACTCAATGGGCCCATCCTGAAACGCGAACGGCTGCGCATGCGCGGCCCATCCGGTCGCGGCGGGGCGTAGGGTGGCATCAAGGTCAGGCCGCACGTAGAGATACCCTGCGCCAGGACCGCCCAAAAGCCACTTCACAGAGCCACCCACTGCAAAGTCCACGCCCAACCCGGTCACATCCAGCGGGACGATCCCTGCGGACTGGTACACGTCCGCGACGATGTACGCGCCTACGGCATGGGCCCGCTCCGTGATGGCCTTGATGTCCTGCAGGAATGAGCTGCGAAAGGCCACGTGCGAGATGCTGACCAGCAGCGTGCGTTCGTCAATGGCTGCGAGAATGCGCTCCAGCGGAATCGTCATGCCATCGCTTGACGGCACGGACACAATCTCCGCTCCCTGTCGCGCGAGCCCGTGATAGATGTAGTCGTTCGAAGGAAAGTTCAGGCCGTCTGTCACTAACCGGTTGCGCGGGCCGCTCCAGTCAAAGCACGAACACACGATGGTTTGAGCGATGGAGACGTTCTGATGCATGACGACGCGGCCTTTGGGTGCGCCGATGATGCTGCCGATCAGGTCGCCGCAGGTCAGCGGCATGTCCCACCAGCCTTCGCCCCAGGCCCTGATGCCGCGGCTGGCCCACGTCGCCGTGAACTCACTCAGCGCCTTCTCCACCCGCCGTGGCATCGGTCCGAGCGAGTGGCTGATCATGTAGGTCGTGTGTTCGAGGATGGGGAACTCGGATCGCCAGTGCAACAGCGGATCAGCTGTACCCTGTGCTCGTTCCATCACTTCTGCTCCAGCGGTTGACATCAGATATGCTCCTCCGCAGCCACACTGGACTCCGCTCTCTCCCGCCTCCGGATCACCCGGTACGCGACGGTGAGCAATCCCAGAAAAGGCACCCCATAGATGAGCGTAGGCCGAAACGCCGGTGTGAACAACGTGGTGAGCAGCGCAGCGCCCATCAACACGGCACCAAGCACGCTTGTGAAGGGGAACCCCGGCATGCGAAATGCGAGCTCGCCGCCGCGCCAATGCTGACGGAAACGCAGGTGCGTGACAAAAATCATGAACCACGTGAACATCGGACCGAAGATCGACAGAGAAAGCATCAGCAGAAAGGCTCGCTCGCGATAGAACGCATTGATGACGGCAGCCACGCCGATGCCCACGGTTGATACCAGCAGTGCGCGCACCGGCACTCCGTTGCGGCTCAACCGGCCGAGCGTTCGCGGGGCAAACCCCGCACGGCTCAAGCTGAAGAGCATGCGTGCCGTGATGTATAGCTGGCTGTTCATTGCAGAGAGCGCCGCCCCCAGAATGACGAAGTTCACGACACCGGCCGCGGCCGGAAGATGGGTGCGCTGCATGACCAACACGAAGGGGCTCTGGGTTGTGCCCGCCGCGGTGACAGTCCAGGGGACAATTGCCAGAACCAGCGCCAGGGTGGCCAGGTAAAACACGGCCAGGCGCAGCATGGTGGCGCGAAAAGCGTGTGTGATCGCGCGCTTTGGATTCTCCGCCTCGCCGGCTGCAATCGCGATCATCTCAATAGAGAAATAGCTGAACAGCGACACCAGAACCGCAACCCACATGCCCCACAGACCCTTGGGGAAAAAGCCGCCGAAGTTCCAGTAGTTCCGAATCCCGATAGTCGAGTCCGCACCTCGCATTGCGTGCACGACCAGGAAGCCGCCCAGAAAGAGAAATGCGCAGATGGCTCCCACCTTCAATGCGGAGAAGCTGTATTCCACCGCACCGAAGAAGCGCACGCTGGTGGCGTTTACGGCGACCAGCAGACCCGCGAAACCGAGGATCCAGAAAAAGCCTGGGACGGCGGGGAACCAATACCGCATGTAGACAGCAACGGCGGAAACCTCTGTGCCCAACGCCAGCACCACGCCGGCCCAGTAGGCTGCGCGCAGCCAGAAGCCGGCCAGAGGAGAGAGGTAGAACTCCGCCCAGGCCCCGAAGGAGCCCGTGGTTGGGTGCGCAACCGTCATCTCCGCCATGCAGCCCATCACCAGCAGCGTGATGAGTCCACCGATGGCATAGCTGATCAACACCGCTGGCCCGGCAAGACCGATGGCAAAGCCCGATCCAAGAAACAATCCTGTGCCAATGGCACCACCGATGGCAATCATGGTCAGTTGCCGGGCAGAGAGCTGCCGTTTCAGCCCCCTCTCGCGCTCCACGATGCGGTCGAAGCCTTCGGCCGGCTTCGGTGCGGGGCTCCGCACGGGGGATGCACTCATGCTGTCACTGTACGCTGAAGCTGATGGATCTTCTGAGCCGCCCGGTGCTCCAGGCCGATCACCGCATCGCCTACGGGAATGATTCTTCACAGTTCGGCGACTTGTGGTTGCCGGTGCCGTTCTCCGCGCACCGCCTGCCTGCCGTGGTGTTCTTTCATGGCGGCTGGTGGAAGAGTGACTATGACCTGGGTTACGCCGGGTACTTTTGCCGGGCATTGCGCCAGGTGGGCATCGCTGTGTGGTCTCTGGAATACCGGCGTCGCGGAATCACCGGCGGAGGCTGGCCCACGACCTTTCAGGATGCGGCGAATGGCCTTGATTTTGTTGCGGCGCTCGCCCTTCGCTATCCGCTCGACCTCTCCCGCGTGATGGTGGCCGGGCATTCTGCGGGCGGCCATCTCGCCTTCTGGTGTGCCGGCCGGCAGGACCTGGATCCAGGGAGCGCTCTCTCCCTGCCACGCCCGAAGGTCGCGTTGCGCCGGGCGATCGCGCTGGCCGGCGCTGTCGACCTGCAGCTTTGTATCGAGCTGGCCGGCGACGGCCTCTTCGCGCATGTCCGCGATGAAGTGTATGGACTCATGGGCGGAACGCCTGCCGAGCACCCTGAGCGCTACCGGGACGGCAACCCCGGCGATCTACTGCCGCTGGAGGTGCCGCAGGTTCTCCTACAGGGCACGGACGATGATCAGATTCCACCAGGCCTGCCTTTTCGCTGGTCCAACCTCGCCCACAGCCGCGGTTCCCGCTCCAGCGTTCACCTGCTTCCAGGTGCTGACCACTTCGACGTCGTCGACCCGGAGAGCAGGGTGTGGCCCCAGGTGTTGGCAGCGTTCCTGTGAGGGCGGTAGGCGAAGAGGTCTCTCGACCCGTTGTGTCTCGGACTAATACTGCGACCCGGGCCTGTGGGTTCCTCGATTCCCGTGTTTGGCAAACCTGCCGGCCTCACTTCGGTTCCCTCACCGGTGATACCTGCTTCGCTCTCTTGAGATCTCCGGGCTGGTGTGGTCATGGCAAACGAAGACCCAGCGATCCCCTGCGTAGAAGTTGAGCAGCGAGCAGCACAGGATGGCTGCCGCGTTGGCTGGGAGCACCGGGAGATGCGCTGTGTGGACGAGCAGCCGCATGAGGGCGAGATTGCCGAGGAGTGAGGTGAGGCCGTTGGCGAGGTGGAACTGGAGGATCTGTTCCCGGCGCGAGGTTTGCCGCGGGCGGTCGGGCCAGGTGTAGTGGATGTGCCAGGTGACGTTGTGGAGCAGTGTGAGCTCGAGCGCGGCAGTGGACGTGACGAGGTAGTGGTGAGGGAGCAGATGGTTGAGGAGCGCGAGGGTGGTGAGTTGGACAGTGGCGCCGAGAGCGCCTACGAGGTTGAAGCGGAGATAGCGGGGGAGTGTGGGCATGGGTTTGTGCTGGTGCTTGCGGAAAGCAGGTTCCCTGCGTAAAGGACAAACAGAAAGGCAAGGCAAGGCAAGGGCAAAGGCGAAGGCAAGGCAACGGTGGGGAAGATAGCGTTCGGCACGGGCTTGGGTGGGGTTAGGGGAGGGGCTCTGCTGTGCGCAGTTCGGCGGGGTGTTGGAGGGTGAGGGTG
>CAXUNH010000025.1:0-28578 GCA_964252405.1 uncultured Acidobacteriaceae bacterium
TCTCCACACCGCGCGGCATTGCGTTCGATGCGAACGGCAACCTGTTCATTGCCGACACAGGGAACAATGTTGTTCGTAAAGTGAATGCTCTAACGGGCGTAATCACCACAGTCGCCGGCACGGGCGTGGGCGGCTACAACGGCAACGGCATGGCGGCCACCTCCGCCAAACTGAATACGCCGTGGAGCGTTGCGTTTGGGCCGGATGGTGCGATGTACATCGCCGACCTGACCAACAATCGTGTGCGGCTCTTCTCAGCAGGCGGCAACATCACCACCTACGCCGGGGGTGGCGGAAACGGCGGATCCACGGCCGGCTATAGCGGCGATGGCGGCAGCGCGCAGGCAGCACAACTCCAGGGTCCCGCGGCCGTCTCCTTCGATCCCGCAGGAGACCTCTTTATTGCCGATAGCGTGAACAACTGCATCCGCATGGTCAACGCCGCGCAGGGAACCATCGCCACGCTCTCCGGTGTCCCCACCGACGATCGCTTCGCCGGCGATAACGGCCCCGACGACGCTGCCCGCATGCACGGTCCTGCGGGTCTTGTCTTCGACTCCTACGGCAACCTCTGGCTCTCGGATCGCTTCAACAATCGCGTTCGCGAAGTCAATGGATCGCAACTTGGTATTGGCCCTTACCCCACGATGAAAGTCGGTAAGAAGAGCCAGCCCGTCGCTGAAGGAATGCTCAACGCCGGAAACCAGCCTCTTACCCTGACCGTTCCTGTGCAGGTGCAACAGGCCGCGCTCGACTCTGCAACAACCACCTGCGGTCAGTCTCCCATCGCGCCCTCCGGCTTATGCAAGATGGGCATCGAGTTCGCCCCCACACAAATAAGCTCCGCCGCGCAGCCGAGCATCGACGGCTACATTGACTGGCACTCCGATGCACCCAACTCGCTCCCCGTGGATCACCTCTATGGTGAGGTGCTCAGCGTGGAGCCAACCAGCGTCGTCATCACGCCAACAACGGCCAATGGAAATCCGGGCATCCTCGGACAACCCGTGTCGCTCACCGCTACCGTGACCAGTGACGACAAAGGCCGTACCGGCACCGTCGACTTCGTCGAAAACTTTGGGAATGGAAGCACTCAGATGTGGTGCGGTGCCGTGCCGCTCGCCGGGAACGGTACAGCCGTATGCCAGATCCCAAGTCTTTCGCTTGGCAGTCACAACTTCGTCGCGAACTACTCCGGGGACAACAACAACGCGGCCAGCCAGTCGGCCGTGTTCGTAGAGGTCATCAAACAACAGCCCGCTTTGGCGTTGAGCATCTCCACCAGCCCCGCTACCGTAACAAGTAACGTGGTCCTCGGCATCAGTTCCGCTGACGCTAACGGCGGGACTCCAAGCGGAACCGTGGTCTTCTATGACGGGGGAACCGCGCTGGCCACCGTCACCCTGGACGCCAATGGAAACGCTTCGTGGAGCACCACGAACTTTGCCGTGGGCACGCACCCAATCTCGGCACAATACTCGGGCGACGCCTCCAACGTTCCTGGTGCAACCCCCACCGCAACTCTCGTGATCAAGCAGGCGGACACCGTAACGGTCCTCACTTCAGGCAACGGCGATGCAACCGTGGGAGCCCCTGTCACCCTCACCGGAAACGTCGTTACGCACGGCGGGCCGGCTCCTACCGGTAGCGTTCAATTTCTGGAAGGATCCGCTGTCCTCGGCTCAAGCCCTATGAATGGGGCATCGGCCTCACTCACCTTAACAAGTCTCGCTCCCGGCACTCATAACCTGACTGCCGTATATAGCGGGGACGCGGATAGCGCTACCAGCACGTCCGCTCCGATGCTGCAGAAAGTTGAGCAGATCGGGACGGTAACGACGCTCGGGGCCGACATCGATCCCGCCAATGCAGGCTCCACCATCACCTTCACGGCAATCGTAGCCATCGCTTCAGGAGCGACGCCTGATGGCGCTCTCGCGGGCACGGTCACCTTCCACGACGGAAACGCGGTCTTGGGAAGCAGCCCAATGAACGCAACGGGCCAGGCAACGCTGCCGGTGAAGTCCCTCAACGTCGGCGCGCACTCCGTCACCGCAACCTACAACGGCAACACCAATTACGCCACGAGCAATTCGACGCCGCTCAACGAGACAGTGCAACAGACCGCGACCGCAGTCACACTGGGTTCGGCCTCCTCACTCACGCTCATGGGAAAGGCCGCGACGTTTACCGCTGTCGTGAGTAGCTCCACCGGCGTGCCGACGGGCACGGTCACCTTCAAAGACGCAGGAACTGTGCTGGGCTCGTCCACGCTGAATGTAAACGGCTCGGCAACCTTGTCCACAACGGCTCTGCTTCCTGGAAACCATCCCATCTCCGCCATCTACAGCGGAGATGCGAACTACCTCCCGGCGACCTCGAACCTCGTGCAGCAGACTGTGAGCCTCGCGCAAACAACTCTCCTGCTGGGCGGTCCTTCCACCCCGGTGGATGTAGGGACACCAGCCCGTTTCGTCGTCTCCCTTTCCAGCCCTGGAGTCACCCCCACCGGCTCCATCGTTCTTCTGGATGGCTCGACGGTGATCGGCACCCAAACGGTATCAGCCACGGCCAGCTTTACCCTCACTACGAGCGCGCTCTCTGTCGGCACACATACGTTGACAGCAACATACGGCGGGGACACGAATAACGCGACCGCAAGCTCGTCATCCATTACCGTGCTTGTTCGGCAAGCGGCCACCGTAACTGCTCTCGCCTCCAGCGCTAATCCGATCACGCTAGGCGACTCGCTCAACCTTACCGCGAGCATAAGCAGCGATAGTCCAAACGCCGGAGGAGACGTCATCTTCTTCGATGGCGGCACATCACTGGGCAAAGTGAGCGTGTCCCCGAATGGGGCAGCCACTTTGAGCCTGCAAAACCTCTCCTTAGGAAACCATCCCATCACGGCCGTGTATTCAGGAGATACAAATCACGCCGCTTCCACTTCAGTCGCCGTCCCAGAGTTGGTGGTCCAACGGTCGTCGCTCACCCTTTCTTCAAGCGTGAACCCTTCGATCAGCGGCAGAGCCGTCCTTCTTACCGGCCAAATCACGGGATACCCCACACCCACCGGGAGCGCCACATTCCGTGACAACGGAGCGGTGTTAGGAACGATTCAACTCAGCGGCGCCGGTGTCGCTGCGCTGGAAACTTCAACCTTGACCGTAGGCACACACACGATCACATTGACCTATAGCGGCGACACGAACTTCTCGACTGCCACCGCGCAGCTATCGCAAACCGTGCTGAGTGCAACCACTCAGACAACGCTCGTTGCCAGCGCCAACCCAGCTACTTACGGTGTTCCTCTCAGCCTCTCGGCAACCGTCAGCAGTAACGGCGGTGGCGCAACCGGAAAGGTCTTCTTCTCAGACGGTGAAATGCCTATCGGCTCTGCAGCCGTCGATGGCAACGGTGTTGCCGTCCTTACAACGTCAACTCTGGCTCCTGGCAGCCACGCTATTGCGGCGAGCTACGCGGGCGACGGCAAAGCCAGTCCATCGGTGTCGATCGCTCTCCCCTTGGTCGTCAAACAGATCACCACATTGACGGTGAGCTCCGACGCAAACCCATCCTTGACCTTGACTCCCGTCACACTGCTCTCGACTGTCACCAACGCCGGTGCAGCAGCGGCGACAGGAACGGTCACCTTCCTCGACGGAATGATCGTTCTCGGATCAGCTACCGTGGACGGCACAGGCCATGCCTCGCTGCTACTCCCGCAAATGGCGGCAGGCACTCACAACGTCACGGCGGTATACAGCGGTGATGGCGCAGACTTTGCAAGCACCTCGCCCGTGTACACGCAAGCCATACACCTGCGGTCTACGGTCACAACGGTAACCGGCACGGCGACGGATCAATCTAACCCACAGCAGGTCACCTTGATCGCAGTCGTCAGGGGGGATGGTTCCGTGCCTCCCGGTGGAACCGTGAACTTCACCGCAGGAAGTATCACGCTCGGCGCAGCCTCGGTCGATGCAACAGGTGTGGCCAGCATCACCGTCATCTTCAATACACCAACGCAGCAGGTTGTCGCCAGCTATCCAGGGGACATCTCCTACGCAGGATCACAATCGGCACCAACACCGATCACCGCGGGCAAACCGGCACAGTTCACCGTCACCGTCGCTTCGCCAACCATCACGCTTGTCTCGCACCAGCACGCCTCCGTAGCCGTCACCGTCGCCTCTGTGAAGGGCTTCACAGACACCATTGCACTCGGTTGCCTGGGTCTCCCATATGCGGCGACGTGCACCTTCGACAACTCCCAACTGAAGCTTGCCGCAGACGGAACCGTAACTGCGAACCTGGTGATTGACACCGGCGATCCACTAGGGGCGGGCTCTGGTACGTCTGCCTCACTGCGTACTGCCCGCGGCGTCTTCTCTTGCATCTTGCCCGCTGCTCTGCTCCTGGCAGGACTCTCCCGGAAAACGCGCCGCCGCAGACTTACCCTGCTCCTTATCTTCGTCCTGAGCGTCTCCGCGACCGGTCTCTCAGGTTGCAGTGGCCTGCAGACGAGCGGCACACCCCCGGGAACTTACACGATTCGGGTGATCGGCACCGGTCGTGGCTCCAACACCACGGAAGCTCAGACCGTCACGCTGGTGGTGACGCAATGAAACTCATCGGTTTTGCCATCCCACTTGTGAGCGTGGCGCTTGCCTCCTTGTCACAGGCCCACGCCCAGGCCATGTCTACCGCCACCGGGCCAGGAAGTTACGTCGCCGTGGGTGGCGGAATCTCAGGATTCCAAACCGACTACGGTCGCAATCACATCGGGGGCGCCTTTGCCTATGCGGATGTAAACCCTCAGTGGCGAGTTGGCCTGGAAGGCGAGGCTCGCTACCTGCGGTGGCACGCTGATCAACAAGTCAAGGAGACCACCTACGTCGGGGGCGTTCGCCTGGTGCTTTGGCCCACACCCAGCCGCTGGGAACCTTATGCCAAATTTCTCGCGGGCGCCGGGGAAATTACGTTGCCGTACGGCTACGCTCACGGCACGTTTCTCACCTACGCTCCCGGTGCAGGACTCAACTTAGCCCTTAACGAACGGATCATTCTGCGCATCATCGACCTTGAGTATCAACACTGGCCACAGTTCACCTATGGCAGCCTCAGTCCGTACGGCATCAGCGCGGGTTTGAGCTTGCGCTTGAATGGCATGTCACGCTTTCCCAAGGAGGCCAGGGCTCGCCATTAACGCTACAGGCTCAACCCGTCTTCCTGCGCGATCAGGTCATCGACTGCAATCTTCAGCGCCCAGCCAAGCTTCTTGAAGCTGTCACGCCACTCGCAGCTCCAGTACCGCGCCTCCGGTTGCCGAAGGAGATCGTGCCAGATGTTCTGAGCTTGCCAAAGGTTTGACCGCCCCGGCAGTGTGCGGAGGCTCTCAGCGATCGCGAGGGCCTCCGCTATAACGCTAATTTTCTGAGTCTGCGCTGCGGATTCGACCAGAATCATCGCCCGCTTCATACGAACGTCCGCCGCATAACTCAACATTGCGGTGTCCAGAGTGACATTGTCCATCTCGGCCCGGCGCAGCAGGCGCGCCATCTCTGCCGCGTCGTAGCTCTCAGCCTCCAACGCCCGGCGTAGGCTCGCGTTGATGGCGAAGCCCGCCGTTAAGGCAAGCGCCGGCGGTGCGGGCACACTCGACTCCCCAAGAAAGTGAAGAAGGGTCGCGTGCTCTTCGTAGATGCGCATCAGAGAATCTTCAACCTCCGACAACGTCTGATTCAAGATGCTCTTCAAAATCCGGTGCTGCTCATCAGCAAACAGCGAGGTCAGCGAATAGGTCGTTGCTCCAAAACATTGATCGGTGGCGCGTATCAAATCCGGCAGGTTCGCACGCCGAATGGCGACGCGCGCAGCCTCGTTGAACCTCTCCCACTCTGCCTGCTGGGCGGGCAGGTAGCGCTTCACAGCGGCCGAAAGGTTTTGATCCCCAAGATGCAGGACCGAAAAGCAGATCTCTTCGGACTCTTCCGTGATCTGTGATCGCAGCCGTGCACGGCCGATCCCTACGCGTCCACGCCCACTGGTGAGCACGTCGTAGCTGTGGCGTTGGACATCAAAACAGAAAATGCGGCCGGCATCCGGGTAGGCGCGAAACATGGAAGAGATCGCATAATGCGCGCCTACATGCTCCAGATCGATGCGCGCGCTCTTCACCCACTTGCGATATACCTCCGCGCCGTCACCATGGTCGGAGACATTACTCTTTGCACGTCCTAAGATCTCGAGGAACGCTGTCTCCAGCGCGACCCCGTCCTGCCCAAACAGCTTGGCCGCTAGCTGCAGGACCCGACCGGCATACGCGATGATCTGCACGGTCTCAATCCCGGAGATTTC
The DNA here is from genome assembly GCA_964252405.1 of uncultured Acidobacteriaceae bacterium. GTDB lineage: Bacteria > Acidobacteriota > Terriglobia > Terriglobales > Acidobacteriaceae > Granulicella. Next base: position 6,361 of record CAXUNH010000025.1, read on the forward strand.
ATCAAAGAACCATCCGCAGCTTGTGTACATCAACTGCGCATGCCGTTGAAGTTCCATCAACTCGAGCACCGCAACGCGTTCTGACGGTGTCAGTACGTGCAGAGCATGAGCCGCAAAGAATCGATCCACACTGGATCGGCTCCGGTCCAGGATGACGCGGATGTACTCATCCCGTGCCTGCCACAGATCTCGCAGCAGCGGTGCAGCCAGATCCTCCGCAAGCGGCGCCACCCGGTCCCGCAGCAAATCCAGCGCCTCGCGCAAAGGAGCTCGCCAGGCCTGGTTCCATCCAGGTTTTCCGCCGTTGCACCCGCAATCGCTCCGCCAGCGTTCCACCCCATGGAAGCAGCTCCAGGAAGAATTCTCGACAACCTCCGCCTCCCACGCCGGCGGAAATATCGCGAGAAACTCCCCATAGTTCGTCACTCTGGCGAGCCCCTGTTCCTCAATCCACTGCATCGCATAGCTCAGAGCCATCTCGCCATGCCGGTGATGGTGCCCATAGCTTTCGCCGTCGGTCGCCACATGCGCCAGCTGCGCGCTGTGGCCACCTGAACCTGGCTTCGAGCCCGGCGAACGAAGGCTTGTCAGCAGCCTTCTCCCAAACTCTTCGCCAGAGTTCAGGAGTCCCTCAAACGCAATGGCGCGGGAGGTCGGGCCGTCGTAAAAGAAGACCGCCATGGAGCGGCCTTTGTCCAGGTTCACCCGATACGGGTGCGTGGAGTCCACGGAGCCCTCCGGCGTCTCCGTCCACGGATCACGAGCCGATGAGCCATGACCGTGATCTCCCCGCAGCGCCTCATCCACAAACGCATTGAGTGCGGTGCCATCCGCCCGAGCATAGCCGCGATCACGGGACTCCACCGGAGGGGAATACCGGCGCACTCGCGCGCACTGGTTTGGCGCGAGAATGGTGAACTTGATCCCTTCCTGTGACATCATTTCCAGCACAGACCGCGAGACCGCGGTCTCAGCAAGCCACATCCCTTCCGGCTTCCGTCCGAACCGGTGCTCAAAGTCCGCAATGCCCCAGCGAATTTGGGTACGCGCATCCCGCGCCGAGGCAAGCGGCATGATCATGTGGTTGTACACCTGCGCAAGGGCGGAACCGTGCCCGCTAAAACGTTCCGCGCTCGCCTGATCTGCCGCGAGAATGGCACGGTACGTCCGCGCGGCATACACCTCCAGCCAACTCAGCAAGGTTGGCCCAAAGTTGTAGCTCATCCGCGCGTAATTGTTCACAATGCGCGTGATCTGGCCCTGCTTGTTGGTGATCCGCGACGCTCCGTTGGGCGCGTAGCACTCAGCCGTAATGCGCTCGTTCCAGTCGTGGAACGGGCTCGCCGAGTTCTGCACCTCCACTGTCTCCAACCATGGGTTTTCGCGTGGAGGCTGATAGAAGTGGCCGTGAACGCACACGAAGCGTTCGGGCGAGGGCTTCGCACCGGTGTCGGAGATGTCTGCCATCGTGAGCTCGTTCGGAGACGACATCCCTCCATCGTACCGGGGACTCATTCATCCGGGCTGACCCGGCAGTGCTACCTCACCGGACTGTTCGATGTGCAGGAAGGACCTTTTTCACCAGGCCCGGCCGAAAGATCGCCTCCAGCCATGCCACACAGGCAATCGCCAACCAGTACGCCGCGATGGCCCCGAACGTGAAGTAGCGCCCCAGCAGCAGCTTGCCCCAAAAGGTCTCGCGAAACCGATCCAGGGGCAGCCAGTAGACCAGCTTTCCTCCTTCCACGCCGGCAGCAATGAGCGCCGCGATGGCGGCGAGCTGTTTCGGCGGTCTGCCTGGCATCAGCAGAGCCGTGACCCAGTAGATCGCTACGGCCCAGAGGGCGGAGCCTCCATACTTGAATGCAAATGGAGGCAGATGCAACGGAGCAAGACGCCAGGCCAGGCCGAGGGGAAGCGTGCAGGCCAGCAGCATCGCGCAGGCGAGCCGTCGAGACGCTGCGGGGTGCGTAGCGGGCCCTCCATGCGGCGGTTCAGTCCTCATCTACTCTGGCTGGACCGGCTTTCCGGCGGCCAGATCACACGCCCGCCATAGGTACCAACTGGCCACCGACCGCCAGGGCGCCCACTTACGGCCACGGCGCTCCATTACCTCGGGCTTGGGCAGCAGATCCGGGGTCACCTTCCCTTCCGGCTTGAGGCCCTGAAACGTGAGCGCAAAGCCTTTGCGGACACCGTAATCCGACACCGGCAGTACGTCCGGGCGTCCTAGCCGAAACATCAAAAACATCTCCACGGTCCATCGGCCAATGCCCCGCACCTGCATCAGGTGGTCGATGATGTCCTGGTCACTCATTCGCTTGATCCGTTCCAGGGCCGGCACCGTCCCGTCCACCGTTTTGGCAGCCAAATCCCGGACAGCCAGGGCCTTATTGTGTGACAGCCCCGCAGCCCGCAACTGCTCATTCGGACAGTCCAGTACGTGCTGCGCCGTAGGGTGCTTGCCCGGACCGGCGAGCAGTTCAAAGCTGCCGATCAGCTTGGCATGGATCGCCGCCGCGGCCTTTCCGTGCAGCTGCTGGTACAGAATCGACCGCAGCAACGCTTCAAACGGGGATTGCTGCGCAGGCAAACGGAGCGTAAAGGGCCCTGCCCGCTCAATCAACCGGGCTAGCTTCGCGTCTGCGGCGGCCAGCGATCGGACTGCCTCGGCGGTGTCGTAGGGCGGTTGGCGAGTTCGCAACGGTGCGGAGGCCATGCCCACAGTTTCACATGGCGACTTCCACGCTGCTGGCGAGGTCAGGCCCTACCCCTATCTGTTCTGCAAAAGCCTTTTTTAGGACTATTCGCTTGGACTCTGCAACGAAGGTGGAGAGCCAGTGTGCCCCTGCGGGCGCCGAACGGAAGCGAGCCTCTGAGTGCCCAGGTCTCGCCGGGGGACTCCGATCGCTCTTGCGACCGCGAAGCTCGCCGCCGGCCCGCCTCCAGCGATGACAAGGTAAGGCCTCATGCGCGATCATCAGAGCGAAGGCACCAACCTCGACTCACGCGGCATGACCAACTCCGTACGGAGCGACACAAGAACGTCGGACTGATGCAATGACGGCCCAAGAAGATGCCCGGCGTTTTCCAACAAGAAGGCAAACTCCTGTGGGTGCATTCCTCCGCTCGTGCGGGTGGTAGGGTGCAAAGACCCGTGAATTTCGGCTCTGCGCATAACAACCTCCGATTATCGCTTCTTTAGCCCCCCTCCCTTGCGCGAACAGCCGTCGTCGTGGTCCGATGGGTTCGTATGGCGCTGCTATACTCAAGTTCTTCGCAAGGTAAGTGACAGGTTTCCTCTCGCGTGCCCGCCCGATGAAAGCCCTCGGGAACGACAGGCGAGAGAGGTACGAAGGCGTAGAATCAACCCTTTCCGGCGCGGGGTGCCCCGCTTCGGAAATTGCAGGAATGCACACCTATGGCGCAGGTATTTGACCGCAGTTCGAACGCGCTGATCCGCGCGAGCCTCGCGCTGACGGGTTTGATCGTCATTGTTCTGGGCGTGACGCTGAATGAGCTTCAGCGTTCGCCATGGGTGACGCGGCAGGGCCAGCGGCCGGATCAGCCCGTGCCGTTCAGCCATAAGCACCACGTCGAAGGACTCGGGTTGCAGTGCCAGTACTGCCACACCTCGGTGGAGAAGAGCTCGTACGCAGGCATTCCGCCCACCAAGACCTGCATCAACTGCCACTCGCAGATCTGGACCAACGCCCAACTCCTGGAGCCCGTTCGCCAAAGCTGGGCTACCGGGCAGTCGATTCCCTGGATCCGGGTGCATGATCTTCCGGACTACGTGTACTTCAACCACTCGGTTCATGTGAACAAGGGCCTGGGGTGCTCCAGCTGCCATGGGCGCGTGGATGAGATGCCGCTCATGTACATGGCCAACAGCCTGCAGATGGAGTGGTGTCTGAACTGCCACCGCAACCCGGTCAAGAACCTGCGTCCAACCACTGAGATCTACAACATGGCCTGGGCGGGCGCCTCCAAGGACCACCCGGTCTGGTGTACGTCCACCGGCAAGCCCGGACCGACGGCCCTGGGCATCTCCTGCACCACAAAGGATCCTGGCGGTCACAACCCGGAACTCGCCATGCTGCAGGCGCCCACGACCGGCCCCGGCACCGAAGGCGGCCTGAATGGGGCGCAGGCACAGCCCGGCATGGGCGATCAGCGTTCCCCGCAACAGGAAGGCCAGCCCGGTATGACCCGTTCCCAGTCAGGGACCATGGGCGGTTCCATCCCGACGACCGGCTCCGGCGACACCTACTCCGATACCCCGGTCATCCGCATGCCGGTGAGCTATACCAAGTTCACCAGCCAGGAAGCGCTGGGCACGTATCTCGTGCAGTACTACCACATCCGTTCGGCGAACGAGCTCTCGAGCTGCGAAACATGCCACCGGTAAACGCGAACCAACTCGAACCCAGGCAGGCGATGGATACAGCAAACACCTCCATGGAAAGCGCGGCGGCGCAGGTCACCCAGGGCACCAGCCCTGCCCAGGTGGTGACCCGCATCACGCCGTCGCACAAGATGACGCTCGCCGAGGTGCGAGCCAGGCTTGACGGCCAAACCGGCAAGCGTTTCTGGAAGAATCTGGACGAACTGGCGGACACGCCGGCGTTCCAGGAGCTCATGCAGGAAGAGTTTCCCCGCCAGGCCTCCGGGGGCGAGTGGGTTAACTCCGTCTCCCGCCGCGGCTTCATGAAAGTCATGGGGGCCAGCTTCGCGCTGGCGGGGCTGGCAGGCTGCACCAAGCAGCCGGACGAGCCGATCCTTCCCTATATCAAGCAGCCCGAGGATCTTCTCCTCGGCACACCGATGTTCTTCGCCACGGCGCATCCTTTCCCGACGGGGGCCATCCCCGTTCTGGTCAAGTCCGACGCCTTCCATCCGATCAAGGTCGAAGGCAATCCGGAGCACCCCGCCACCCGGGGCCGGGCCGATGCCTATACCCAGGCTTCCCTGCTCGATCTGTACGACCCGGATCGTTCCCAGCACGTGCGTTTCCGCGGGCAGAACGCGGAATGGCCCTACTTTCAGCAGAAGTTTTCTGAAGGGGTCAATCAGCTTCCGGGGGGACAGGGGCTCTACTTCCTGAGTGAAGTGAGCACCTCGCCGACGTTCGCGGCGCAGTGGAAGCAGCTCCAGACCAAGTATCCCCAGGCCAAGCTCATCACCTACGAACCGGTCGGCAGCGACACCACGGGGACTCGCTATCACCTCGACGACGCCGACGTCATCCTTTCGCTCGATGCCGACTTCCTCGGCGGCATTCATTTCCCGGGCTTCCTGCCCATGTCGTCCCAGTATGCCGAGCGGCATCGCTTCGAGTCCGGCAAGACCATGAACCGGATGTACGTCGTCGAGACGATGCCTTCGGTCACGGGTTACAAGGCCGAGCACGCGCTTCGGCTCAAGCCCAGCGAGGTCGATGCCTTCGCCACGGCGCTCGCCGGCGGTTCGGCGGCGAACTTCAGCAATCCCGACGCCCAGAAGTTTCTCCAGGCGGTGCAGGCCGACCTGAAGAAGTCCGCCGGCCGTTGTGTGGTGATCGCCGGGCCGCAGAGTTCTCCGGCGTGCCAGGCTGCCGCGGCGCAACTCAACGCGTCGCTTGGCGCGAATGGCAAGACCGTCTTCTCGGCTCCGTCGTTGCAGGCCGTTCCAGCCGAGCCCGGGGCGGACATCCGCTCCCTCGTAGCCGACATGAACACCGGCAAGGTGAAGTGGCTGGTCATGCTGGGCGTCAACCCGCTCTACAGCGCACCGGCCGACCTGAACTTCGCCGAAGCCTTTAACAGCGTGCCGAACACGGTCCATCTCGGCTCCCACGTGGACGAGACCGGCTTCTTTTCGACCTGGCACATCCCCAAGTCGCACTACCTCGAGAGCTGGAGCGACTGCCGCACCCAGGATGGGACCATCTCCATCGTGCAGCCCATGATCGCGCCGCTCTACAGCAGTGTCACGGCCCACGAGATCTTCCAGACCCTGCTGGACCCCTCGCAAGGCGGATACGACGCGGTCGTGGCAACCGCAAAGACGTACATCAAGGGAGATTTCCAGGCAGGCTGGCGCAAGGCGCTGCACGACGGCTGGGTCCAGGGCACGGCGTATACGCCCACCACCGGCGCGGCGGCCGGTACGGCCAGGCCTGCCACGCAGGCGGCTGCCTTCCCGCAGAGCACGGGCGACCAGCTCGAGATCCGCTTCCATGCGGACCCTTCGCTCTACGACGGGCGTTACGCCAACAACGGCTGGCTGCAGGAGCTGCCGAAGCAGATCACCAATCTCTCCTGGGACAACGCTGCGCTGGTCAGCCTCAACACGATGAGGGAGCTGGGCATCGAGGAGAACGAGGCGGTCGAGCTGACCCTGAACGGCCGCAAGCTGATGGTCCCGGTGCTGATGGTGCCCGGTCATCCTGACGGTGCCATCACGGTGCACCTCGGCTTCGGGCGCCGCGCCGAAGCTGGCCGGGTCGGTGCCGGTGTGGGCTTCAACGCCTACCAGATCCGTACCTCGGACGCGCCGATTGCCACGGGCGGGGCGACCCTCGCCAAGGGCCACGGCATGTACGACCTGTGTGTGACCAAGGTGCACAACATCGAGCATCGCGGCGCCTTCGCGCAGCGCGACCTCGAGCGCCCCGAGTTCGACACCAAGGGGACCTACTCGCTCGCCGGCCATGAAGCGACGGAGCGCTCCATCATCCGCTACGCCACCGTAGAAGAGGCGACCAGGAACCCGAAGTTCGCCGAAGAGGGCGCAAGCGAAACCCTCGTGGGCAAGGTTGGGTATAATCCGCAGGGCGAAACCCCCAAGCCGGACGAAAGTCTGTTCGCCGGGGCCTGGCGGTATGACCACCAGGACCAGTCCTCCAAGCAGATCCAGAACGCCTGGGGCATGTCCGTGGACATGAACTCCTGCATCGGCTGCAATGCCTGCGTGGTTGCCTGCTACGCGGAGAACAACATCCCCGTGGTTGGGCGCGAGCAGGTGAAGATCGGCCGCATCATGCAGTGGATACGCATCGACAACTACTACGAAGGCGACCTCCACGCGCCCAAGGCGCACTTTCAGCCCATGATGTGTCAGCACTGTGAAAGTGCCGGCTGCGAGCAGGTCTGTCCCGTAGGCGCCACGGTGCATACGCCCGAAGGCTTGAACACCATGGTCTACAACCGCTGCGTCGGCACGCGGTACTGCTCCAATAACTGCGTCTACAAGGTGCGCCGCTTCAACTTCCTCCTGTACCAGGACTATGAGACGGAAAGCCTCAAGTTCATGCGCAACCCCGACGTTACCGTGCGTTCTCGTGGTGTCATGGAGAAGTGCACGTACTGTGTGCAGCGCATTGAAGAGGCCAAGATCACGGCGGATCGCGAGAACCGCGCTATCCGTGACGGCGAGATCGTGACGGCCTGCCAGCAGACCTGCCCGACGGACGCCATCATCTTCGGCAACAAGAACGACCCGAACAGCCGCGTGGCCAAGCGCAAGGCGGAAGAGCGTGACTACCAGGTGCTCGCCGACTTGAACTATCGTCCACGCACGACCTATACGGCCGGCGTCATCAACCCGAACCCGGAGCTTGCATAATGGCGACCCAGGGACCCCTCCATCGTCCGACGGACTCGGAGATCGTCGTCGACCCCATGATCGACCCGCGTACCGGTGAGTATGCGGTCATCGCGCCGGGTCACAATTTCAGGAGCGTCACGCAGAAGATCGCGGGCATCGTGCTCACCCCAAACACGCCATGGGCGTGGTTTGGCGGCTTCTTTATCGCCGCCACCGTCGCGTCTCTGGTGCTCATCGCCCTGACCTGGCTGGTGCTCAAGGGCGTCGGCATCTGGGGCGTCACCATCCCCGGGGCCTGGGGCTTTGCGATCATCAACTTCGTTTGGTGGATCGGGATCGGCCACGCCGGCACGCTGATCTCCGCCATTCTGCTGCTGTTCAAGCAGACCTGGCGCAACTCGATCAACCGATTTGCTGAGGCGATGACGATCTTCGCGGTCGTCTGCGCCGGCATGTTCCCGCTGATCCACATCGGCCGTCCATGGCTGGGATACTGGCTCCTGCCCTACCCCAACACGATGAACGTGTGGCCGCAGTTCCGTTCGCCGCTGGCCTGGGACGTCTTCGCGGTTTCGACGTACGCGACCATCTCGGTGGTGTTCTGGTACATCGGCATGATCCCGGACTTCGGGACCCTGCGCGACCGCGCCAAGCTGCCCCTCGCCAAGTACTTCTACGGCCTGCTCTCGCTGGGCTGGCGCGGCTCCACCCGCCACTGGATCCGGTATGAGTCGGCCTCGCTGCTGCTGGCCGGTCTGTCGACACCGCTGGTGCTTTCGGTGCACACCACCATCTCCTTCGACTTCGCGGTGGCGGCGATGGCGGGGTGGCACACCACCATCTTCCCGCCCTACTTCGTCGCCGGCGCCGTGTACTCGGGCTTCGCCATGGTGCTCACCCTCGCGATCCCGATCCGCAAGTGGTACCACTTGGAAGACCTGGTCACGCTCCGGCATCTGGACAACATGGCGAAGGTCATGCTGACGACCGGCTCCATCGTGGCCTACGGCTACGGCATGGAAGTGTTCATGAGCTGGTACTCCTGCTCCCACTGGGAGTTCTTCATGATGTGGAACCGCATGTTCGGTCCCATGGGCTGGGCGTACTGGATGCTCATCCTGACCAACATCGCGATCCCGTTGACCACGCTCTGGTCGCGCCGCCTGCGCGTCAGCCCGGGCTACCTCTTCTTCTTGAGCTTTGTGGTGAACATCGGCATGTGGTTTGAGCGCTTCGTCATCGTCGTCACGTCGCTGTATCGCGACTACCTTCCCTCCAGCTGGGGAACCTACCGCGCCACGAAATGGGATTACATGCTGTTTATCGGCACATGGGGGCTCTTCACCACGCTCTTCCTGCTCTTCGCCCGACTAGCGCCCATGATTCCCATGTCTGAAATTCGCATGATGCTGCCGCAAACCAGAATCGGCGGCAGCAGCAAAGATGCCCTGGTGGTCGAACAGGAGGCCCAATAATGCCGCCATTCGAAGGGGTCTACGGCCTCATTGCCGAATTCAATACGCCCGGTGAGCTTGTGCATGCGACCGAGCGCGCCCATCTCGCGGGCTATCGCCGCATGGAGTGCTACACGCCCTACCCGGTGGAAGAAGCCGCCGAGGCGCTGCACTTCCACAAGACGCGCGTGCCGCTGATGTGTCTGCTCGGCGGTGTGATGGGCCTGGCCACGGGCTGGCTGATGGAAACGTGGATCAATGTCTGGGGATACCCGCTGAACATTCGCGGCATGCCTCTATACTCCTGGCCAGCCTTCGTGATCCCGGCGTACGAGTGGACCATTCTGTTTGCGGGCCTCTCGGCAGCCTTCGGCATGATCGCGCAAAACGGCCTTCCGCAGCTCTACCATCCGCTCTTCAACGCGGCCAACTTCCGCAACGGCGCAACGACGGACAAGTTCTTCTTGTGCCTGGAGGCACACGACCCCCGCTTTTCCCTGACGGAGACGCGTGCGTTTCTGGAAGGCTTCTCGCCGGTCTCGGTGGTGGAGGTGGATCACTGATGCGAGATGCAGCGAATTGGGCTCAGGCCCCAGGGAACAGTATGAAACGCGCAACAACGCTCGCCGCCACCGCCGCCGGTCTTCTTGCCCTGTGCGGCTGCCGGCAGGACATGCACAATCAGCCCAAGTTCTACCCGCAGCGCGGCACCACGTTTTATGCGGACGGGCGCTCGGCGAGGCCGCAGGTGGAGAACACGGTGGCGCGTAACCAACTGCACGAGAATGCGTACTTCTACACCGGACTGGTGGGCGGGAAAGAAGGCGACGGCATGCCCTTGCCCGTCAATGCCGAACTCCTGGCGCGCGGCCAGGAGAAGTACAACATCTTCTGCACGCCGTGCCACTCGCGCGTGGGCAACGGCGCCGGCATGATCGTGCAGCGCGGCTACCGGCCGGCAGGGAACTTCCACACCGACCGCCTCCGCAACGCTCCGCTGGGCCACTTCTACTCGGTCATTGCCAACGGGTACGGTGCGATGCCGGAGTACGCTTCCCAGATTGGGCCAGAGGATCGCTGGGCAATTGTGGCGTACATCCGTGCCTTGCAGCTCAGCCAGAATGCAAAGCCTGCCGATGTCGCCTCCGGCCAGCATCCGCAGGACCTGCACGAGATCGCCAACCAGCAGGGCATGCCGCCGGGGTTTGCCGACCCCTGGGCTCTGCCCGCAACGGCTGTTTACGGCACGCCGAACAACCAGGACAACGGCATCCCGGGCATGGGCACGAGCACGCCGCCGGCGGGTGCCGGTGCGCACGGCTCGGGCGCAGCCACCATGAACTCCGGCACCCGCAACTCCGGCGCGGACGCACACTACCAGATGCCGCCCAGCAGCATTGAATTACAGCAGAAGGTCCAACCCTGAGGCACCCGCCTGCCGCCAATGTGGCAGGCAAACACAGGAAAAGGCAGAAAACGATGGAACTGGAACACGGACACCACGACGAGCCTCACCACCACGGACCCAAGGCGCTGCCTGCCGTGCTGGCCGCTCCTGACTTTGTGACCGCCTGGCGTCTGCGGGCGCTGATCATTGCCGCAGTCTTCGCGGTCATCTCGGTCCTTTTTCTCTTCACCGACGCCCAGGGCGGCGCCCATCTGCTCCGCTCCTACCTGATGGGCTCCATGAGCGCCTTCAACTTCATGGGCGGCGCGCTTGCCTTTCTGCTGGTGCAGTATCTTTCCGGCGGCAAGTGGGGCCTGGTTCTGCGGCGGCCGCTGGAGGCGATGACGCGCACCTGGTGGTTTGTCGCGGTTCTCTTCCTGCCGATTCTGCTGTCGATGAAAAAGCTGTATCTCTGGGCCACGTACAGCACCCCGGACCAGACCCTGGCCGCGCTGAACGCGGGTCTCATCGACAAGGAACAGCAGGTGTGCATCAACCTCAAGCACACCATGCTCAGCCCCACCAGCGCGGTGGTGCAATACATCCTCGTGTTCGGCTTTCTGGGACTGGTGATCACGCTCCTTAACAGGTGGTCCCTTAGCCGCGAGGCGGACCCGGTGGCGGGCACCATGCGCAGCTATGATCGCTGGCGCATTCTGTTTGAGAATCTCTCCGGTCCGTCGATCCTGCTGTATGTCATTGCCCTGACGGATTTCGTGATTGTCTTCATTAAGTCCCTGGACGTGACGTGGTACTCCTCCATCTACGGCCTGCAGTTCCTGGTGGCGGAGGGCTACGCCGTACTCGCGCTGGGCATGCTCACGCTGCTGTTGCTGTCCCGCTATGAGCCCATGAAGACCATGTTTCGCGTCACCGAGCAGCATGATCTCGGCAAGCTTGCCTTTGCCTTCGTCATGCTGAACATCTACTTCACCTTTGCCGAGTTCCTGATCATCTACTCCGGCAACCTCCCGGACGAGATCCCCTGGTACCTGCACCGGATTCGCGGCGGCTGGTGGGTGATCTGCTCCCTGGATGCCATCTGTCACTGGGTCATTCCGTTTATGCTGCTGCTCTCGCGCGACTTCAAGCGCTCGCGCACCCGGGTGTTCTGGCTTTGCATCTTTATGCTCTTTGCGCGCCTGATCGATATGTTCTGGCTGGTGGAGCCGAACTTCAAGGACGCTGCGGGCAACCTGCATCTTGCTGGAAACTTCAGCATTCTGTCCTACATCACGGTGCCCATCGCCGTGCTGTCCCTTTGGGGTTTCTTTTACCTGACCGAGCTTGGCCGCAGGCCGCTCATCACGGTGAACGATCCGCATACGGCGGAGATCTTGGAGCCGGAGCATGCACACTAATCCAAAAGAGGGCCACGACGCAGGCCATCCTGACGAGCCAAAGAAGACGCCATCGCGCAATCGCAACGAGGAGAACCCGGGCTATGAGATCCAGGACGTAAACGTCGGGGGCGTGGTCACGTTTCTCGCCGGCCTTTGCGGCTTCCTGCTGATCTTTTTCCTGTTCTGCTTCATTATGGGCAAGGCCATCAACACCGGAATCCTCAAAGAGGATGGCCCGGCGGACAAATGGCACGGCGGGGCGCCTGGTCACGAAGGCGAGACGAACCGCAAGCGCGAAGACCTTGCCTCGAACGCCACGCTGGAGCAGCGCCAGTTCGCGAGCATGACCCAGAGCTTTCCTACACCGCGCCTGGAGACCGATGACGGCAACCAGGACATCACGGACATGCACGCCCGTGAGGATCTGCTCCTCGAGAACTACAGCACAGGGCCCGATCTTCCCGCGGGAACCATCCGTATCCCGATTGAACGCGCGATGGAACTCGTCGCTCAACGTGGTCTGCCGCAGTCACCCGGCGCAGCGCAGGCCACAGGAACGGAGATGGCCGGCGACGCGCAACGGGTCGTTTCGGCGCCACTCACCAACGGATTTGCCCGGACCGGCTACGAGCTCGACCAGATGGCGGCACGGGAACAGAGGCTGGAGTTCAACCAGGCTGAAGCAAAGCGCTAGATCTTCCGGGGCAGCAATGCACGTGGGCGGATATCGGGCTTAGCGCCGCAGGACCCGCGGGCAAGCCCTAAACTGAGAGAGGACCATGCAGGCAGGATCAACAACACGGAACGGCGGCAGGGTGAAAGGCGGGTTGGCCCGTCTCGCGCGTTGCCTGCCCCTGGTTGCCCTGCTTTGCTTCGCGACCTTGAGGCTGGGGGCCCAGGTCTCGGGTTATGGCGACAAGGTCCAGGGCACCTCCCGTGGAGGCGAACTGCCGACCGTACTGCAGCGGGTTCAGGTCACGCAGCACCTGGACGCGCAGCTTCCCCTGTCGAGCGAGTTTACGGATGAGTCCGGCCGGCCCGTCACCCTGGGCACGTACTTCGACGGAAAGCACCCGGCCGTGCTCGCGCTGGTGTACTACAACTGCCCCATGCTGTGCTCGGAAGAGATGGATGGGCTGACCAGCGCGCTGGAAATGGTTCGCCTGCAACCAGGGAAGGACTTCCAGATTGTGGTCGTGTCCATCGACCCCACCGAGGGCCCGCAGCTTGCTGCCAAGAACAAGGCTTTCTGCCTGAAGCGCTACGGTCACCCGGAGACAGCCGCAGGATGGCACTTCCTCACCGGACCGAAGACCTCCATCGATGCTTTAACGAATGCGGTGGGTTTCGGGTACGTGAAGGTACCGGGCCCGGACGGTCGCCTCACGCAGTTTGCCCATGCGAGCTCGATTGAGTTGCTCACGCCGGGGGGCCGGATCGCGCAGTACTACCTTGGCGTCGAGTATTCGCCCAAGGACATCCTGCTCGGGCTGATCGACGCCTCGGGCAACAAGATCGGATCGCCGGTTGCCAACATTCTGACCTACTGCTACCACTATGACCCGCAGACAAACCGGCATTCTCTGCTCGTTGCCCGGGTCGTGCAGGTCGGGGGCATGCTCACGCTGCTGGCCTTGGGCAGCTTTCTCTTTGTGATGTTCCGGCAGGATCTGCACTCCGGCCGGCAACAGGTTCTAACTCAAGGGCGCGACGCGCGCCGGGTGGCGTAGGAAAACAATGGGTATCAGTCCAGTTCTCTGGCAATTTCTGGTCAAGTGGTTGCACAACTCGGCCTTGTTCCCGGCTGAGGCCTCCACGATAGCGCCCTACACGGACGCGCTCTACTTCTTTCTGCTGGGCATGACGCTCTTCGGAACGTTTCTGGTCATCGCGCTCGTCTTCGGTTTTGCCATCCGGTACCGCCGGGAGCGCAATCCGGTGCCGACCCAGGTGGAAGGCTCTACCCTGCTCGAAGCGACCTGGACCATCATTCCCCTCGGCGTGTTTCTAATCGTCTTCGTCTGGGGAGCGCTTCTTTACTTTCGTATCTACAACCCGCCGGTGAACGCGATGAACGTGTACATCATCGGCAAGCAATGGATGTGGAAGGCCGAGCATCCCGGTGGCCAGCACGAGATCAACGCTCTGCACATCCCCACCGGGCGTCCCGTACAGCTCACGATGATTTCGCAGGACGTGTTTCACAGCTTTTCCATTCCCGACTTCCGGGTGAAGCGCGAAGTGATTCCGGGACGCTACACAACAGTCTGGTTCCAGGCGACCGATCCGGGAGTCTACCACCTCTTCTGCACCCAATACTGCGGCACCTTGCACTCCGGCATGATCGGCCAGATCACAGTTTTGCGGCCGGATGACTACGAGCGCTGGCTGAAGCAGTCCACCAGTGGCATGAGCATGGCGCAGAACGGCGAGCGGCTCTTCGCCAGCATGGGTTGCAATGCGTGCCACAACGGCACCGCCGCGGCACGCGGACCGAACCTGAACGGAATTTACGGATCACGCCTCACCATGACCGACGGCAGTCAGGTCCTGGTGAACGACGCCTACCTTCGTGAGTCGATCCTCAATCCCTCCCAGCATGTGCCGGCCGGTTTCGCGCCCATCATGCCGACGTACCAGGGCCAAATCAGCGAGGACGGCCTGATCTCGTTGATCGAGTACATGAAGAACCTGCAATCGAACTACCGGGTCCAGCAAACCTACGTGACTTCGGATAGCAACCAATCGGCACCCACCACGCCTTCGGTGCCCAACATGGATACGGTGAAACAATGAGCAGCGCCTCGACGATCGTTTCGCTCCCTGACCAGGCCTCGGCCAGGCTCCCCAAGCGCAACTACCTCAATAACGAGCACGGACTTTTGAGCTGGTTGCTGACCGCCGATCACAAGCGGATCGCGATCCTGTACCTGATCTCGATCACGTTCTTCTTCTTTATCGGCGGCGCCTTTGCGGGCCTTATCCGGCTTGAGCTGTTGACGCCTCAGCCGGACCTGGTGGCGTCGGATACCTACAACAAGTTCTTCACGATGCACGGGATCATCATGGTCTTCCTGTTCCTCGTGCCTTCGGTGCCGGCAACACTCGGCAACTTCCTCATTCCGATCATGATCGGCGCCAAGGATCTTGCCTTCCCAAAGATCAATCTGCTCAGCTGGTACCTCTACCTCATCGGCGGCACGCTCACGCTCGCCGCCCTGGTGCTGGGTGGCGTCGATACGGGCTGGACCTTCACCACGCCGCTGTCCACGCACTACCTCAACACGCACGTGTTGACCGCAGCCACGGCCATCTTCATCGCCGGCTTTTCGTCCATCTTCACCGGCCTGAACTTCATCGTGACGATTCACCGGATGCGCTGCCCGGGCATGACCTGGTTCCGGCTTCCGCTGTTCTGCTGGTCGAACTATGCGGCTTCGTTGCTGATGGTGCTCGGTACCCCCGTGCTCGCGATTGCCATCGTTCTGGTTGCCCTGGAGCGGATCTTCGGCATCGGCGTCTTCGACCCCGCGAAGGGGGGCGATCCGCTCCTGTTCCAGCATCTGTTCTGGTTCTATTCGCACCCCGCCGTCTACATCATGATCCTGCCGGGCATGGGCGTGATCTCGGAGACGATGTCGACCTTTAGCCGCAAGCGGGTCTTTGGCTACACGGCCGTAGCGTTCTCCTCCGTGGCCATCGCCCTCTTCGGCTTCTTCGTGTGGGAGCACCACATGTTCATCATGGGCGTGTCCAACTACTCCGCCCTGGTGTTCTCGCTTCTGACCATGCTGGTCGCGGTCCCTTCCGCCATCAAGATCTTCAACTGGTCGTTCACCATGCAAAAGGGCTCCGTCACCTTTGAGACGCCGATGCTGTACTCCTTCGGCTTCATAGGTCTGTTCACCATCGGGGGCCTTACCGGCGTGTTCCTCGGCTCCCTGGGCATGGACATCCATCTCACCGAGACCTACTTCGTTGTGGCCCACTTCCACTTCGTTATGGTCGGCGGCATGCTGATGGCGTTCCTGGCCGGCGTTCATTTCTGGTGGCCCAAGATGACGGGGCGGATGTACTCCGAGCCGCTCTCCAAGCTGGCCGCCATCACCACGTTCATCGGCTTCTTCCTGACCTTTATGCCGCAGTTCATCCTGGGCTACCTGGGTATGCCACGCCGCTACCATGCGTATCCGGCTGAGTTCCAGGTGTTGAATGTGCTGTCGACGGCGGGCGCCACCGTTCTGGGTGTGGGCTACATGCTTCCGCTGCTATACCTTGGATGGTCGTTGAAGTACGGCGCCATCGCCGGGGAAAATCCCTGGCAGGCCACCGGACTTGAGTGGCAGATTCAATCGCCTCCGCTCACCGAAAACTTCATCGAGACTCCGATTATGGATCATGAGGCATACGACTACGAGTGGCTGGAGCGTAAGCAACACGAGGTGACGACCGTTGGATAACGCGATCGCAACAGGCATCAGTCCGCACACCGCAACCTCGACGGCGCACCATGCCGAGCACGAGCATATCTCGCTGCCGCAACACAGGCACCACTTCGAGACGATCGAGCAGCAGCGCGAGGCAGGCTCCTTTGGGATGTGGCTGTTCCTGCTCACCGAAATCATGTTTTTCGGTGGCATGTTCTTCTCCTACCTGCTGTACCGGAACTGGTATTATCCGGCGTTTGCCGCAGCCTCCAACACGCTAAACGTCCCGGAGGGGGCCGCCAACACCGCGATTCTCATCACCTCGGGCTTCTTCATGGCCCTTGGCGTCTGGGCTGCCGAGGTGCGCAAGCAGAACGTGCTGGTCTGGACGCTGATCCTTACCACCGTCTTCGGCATCGCCTTTCTGGGCGTCAAGTACGACGAATATCACGAGAAGTACGAGCTTCATCACATCCCAGGCGTGAACTTCTCCATAGCCCAGTTTGTCAACCCGCCTCTGGACAAGCACGGGAAGCCAAGCGACGCGCCCCTGGCTCCGGATATGGCGCAGCGCACACAGGTCTTCTTCTTCCTGTACTTCGCCATGACCGGGATGCACGCGCTGCACATGATCATCGGCCTTGGCCTGCTTCTATGGCTGATTTACCGTGCGCGCAGAGGCGAGTTCAGCGCCGGCTATGTGGCGCCGATTGAGAACTTCGGGCTGTACTGGCACTTCGTCGATATTGTCTGGCTGTTCCTGTTCCCGCTTCTCTATCTGATCAACCGGCACCCCCTCAAGTAGCACCAGACCCCGGCGGAGCGCGCTTGCGTCGCGCACCAGGACAACAAGGAACCAGAATGGCTCACACCGCGCACACACAAGCGAACGACGAAACGAACGTGACCAACCCGGAGCATGCGGAACACCACATCGTCACGCCTATTCAGTATGTGATGGTGTTCGGGACACTGCTGTTCTTCACCCTGGTGACAGTTGGAGCGGCGTACGTTGACCTTAAGTGGGCAAATCCGGTCATCGCCCTTGGAATCGCCTGCTTCAAAGCTGTGATTGTGATCCTGTTCTTCATGCACGCAAAGTATCAGTCGCGCTTGATCAAGATGACGATCGCCTCGGGCTTCTTTGTCTTCCTCGTGCTGATCGTCATGACCCTCAGTGACTACATCAGCCGCGCCTGGGGACAGTGGTAGAAAGACAACGACCTTCCGCAGCAGAGTAGACCGCTAAAGATCTCCGCGGTCGTCCACTTTCGCGCAACAGCTATGGCTTCCCAGGGAGGTCCCGGCTTTCTGTGGACGCAGGAATCGCCCGAAGCAGCAGCCTGAAGAGGCCCATCCACGTCGCCGCCTCGTCCCTGGTGCCACTCAGGCGCGCGGCGAGATGCCGCACCACCGCAGGCCGGGCATTCGCGGGAAACCGCGTGCTGTAGCCACATCGCTCCATAGTCTCCGACAACAGAGCGGTCAAGCGCCCTTGGTCAGCAACGGTGGCTTGAGGCGGTTGTGGCGAAGGCAGGGTCCGGGAGCCCTCGAAGCCTTCACGCGTGAGTTCGTACAGGCACACCGCAACGGACTGGCCCAGGTTCATGGAGAGATGCCGTCCGGGCGGCGCAAACATCGGGATGGTAAGAAGATGGGAGCAGTAGCTGAGTTGCTCCCGGGTCAGGCCAGTCTTCTCGGACCCAAACAAAAGCGCCACCCGTGCCTGAGAGTTCTCTCGCTGGATCTCGCCTCCAGCTTCCAGGCCTGAACGGATCACGGATGCCGCATCCTTGAGAGGAAGGACCGGGCTCTCCATCTTGCGATCACCGACAGCCGTTGTGCCCGCCACCAGCGTGCAATCCGCGATGGCCTCCTCCAGATCGGCATAGAGACGTGCGGAGTGCATGACGTGCCCGGCCCCTACCGCCGATCTTGCTTCGAGCTGGGCCGCTTCAAACGGCGGAGCGAACTCGTTCACGACCCGAAGGTCGCTGAAGCCGAAGTCCTGCATCGCTCTCGCGGCGGCACCGATATTTTGCGGGTTGCGGGCACCCACAAGAACGATCGCCAGGCGACTTCGGGCATCGGAACGGAGCATTTGGCTATTGTAGATTTCATCCACAAAGGCTTTCTGCTCATCGTGCCGTACCCGAAGTCTGCCTCTGGCGAACGATGAAGCGAGCGCTCGCAGGACACGAGGCCTGGCGCAGACTACTTCGGACCACCGTGATCCACGCGGTTGTTGTTATGGTTTTCCCGGTTGATCTGCCGGCTGTTGGCATTCTGCTCGCGGTTGATCTGTTGCCGCTGCTGACCGTTGAGAGCACCGCCGTTCCCCGCGCGGTCGTTATGCACACCCTGATCGACGGCTCCTTGCCGCGCGTCCGTCCGGGCGGCCTCCCCGGAGGTCATCTGGCCGGAGCGTAGGCCGTTCGCCGTCCGTTGCTGCTGGTTCGCCTCGCGGTCATCCACCCGGTTGGGGGCAACGGTGTTGCCGTTGTGGTTTTCACGATAAATCTGCCCGCTCGCGGCATTCTGCTCGTGGTTCACCTGCTGGCGTTCCCCCGGAGTCAGCGTTCCGCCGTTTGCCGCACGATCGTTCCGCACCTGCTGGTCGATTCGGCTCTGATTCGCAGTCGCGCGCGCAGCCTCTCCGGACGTCATCTGCCCGGAGCGCAGGCCGTTGGCGATCCGCTGGTCCTGGTTCGCCTCCCGTCCGTTCACCGTGGGCCGGGCAGCCGCAACAGGGTTGTTGGGGTTGGCGCGAAACGACGCCACGGAAGCGGCTGCCGGAACAGCAGGGCGGCCGTGATTGACGGAAGCCCACTGCGTCCGGTTCTGGGCGGCAAAGTTCTGGTGCGTCAGCTGCGTGGAGGTCGGCGGGATGTGGTTTTCGTGCGCGAACGCCATCTCCTGCGGGGTTGGACGAGCGGCTATGCCGCCGGGACCACCGCTGTACGCGACAGTGGTGCGATTGTTCACGATGACCGTGCGGTTGTACACGTTGGTCACGTTTACGACGTTCACGTTCGCAACGGAGCGGTTATAAAAGAACGCGCCACCTCGCCATTCTCCACCGGCAAACCCAACTCCGGTATAGCCGAATCCGTAGTTAATGCCGCCATAGAAACCAACGTGGGGTCCCCAATAGCCCTCATGGAAGAGGTATGCCCCGTTCTCCCATCCCCAATAGGCGGGTGTCCACAGAAATCCTACGGTGGGCGGCTGCACCCAAACGCCGGGGACCCAATAATAGCCGTTGGGGCTATAGGCCCAGTAGCCCGGGGTCCAGATGTATCCGGCCGCCGGGCAGATCGGCTGGGTGTAAACCGGAAGCGCTGGTGGGGCGATCCCGATGGAAATCACCACCGCCGCCTGTGCCCTCTGCACAGGCATCATCATGGGTACACCCAGCGCAGCGGCGATCATGGCACTCGAAACAATGTTGAACTTGCGCATATTGCTCCTTGCCGGGCAATTGATGGCCCGGATTCGCCTAGTGAAGGCGTCGCACAGTTGGAACCCGAATCTCGCCAATGTGTTGCTGGTGACTATCGCGTTGTCCACCGTGGCGCGACTTAAAGGGACAACGTCCCTCTGTGCAGAACCTGTCCGTTGTGTGTGGCGCGGGTTGCACCCCCAACGGAGTTCACGCATCGGGCCCGCTACACTGAAGCGAAGCCGATGGCCGATAGCTTCGCCCAGACCGTCAAGCAGCAGGCCGACATCGTCCGCATCGTGGGCGACTACGTGAAGCTGCGCAAATCCGGCGCTAACTGGAACGCGCTCTGCCCCTTTCACAAGGAGCGCTCCGGGTCGTTTTATCTCTATCCCGGCACGGCAAGCTACTACTGCTTCGGCTGCCACGAGCACGGCGACGTGTTCAGTTTCGTGATGAAGATGGAAAGCCTCAGCTTCCCTGAAGCAGTGCGCACCGTGGCGCAGAAGATGGGCATCGCTCTTCCCAAGCGCGAGTGGAACAACCCGGAAGAAGCCCGCGAGGCACAGCTCCGTCGTCAACTGCTGGAGGTGTACGAGGCGGCTACCCAGTACTTTCAGGGCAATCTGCAGTCGCCGGAGGCCGCGCGCGCGCGTGAATACATGAGCAACCGCGGCATTACCGCGGAGGCCGTGAAGACCTTCCGGATCGGCTACGCACCGGAAAGCTATACGGACATGCTGCAGCGCATGGCCAAGTTCTTCCCCGAAGATGTGCTGCGCGCCAGCGGCCTGTTCAAGACCAAGGACGGCGACGACAATCCGGCCGCCTCGCAGTACGCCCGCTTTCGCAAGCGCATCATGTTCCCCATCTGCAACGAGTCGGGCAAGCCGATCGCCTTTACCGGACGTGCCCTCGACACAGCGGACGAGAAGGCCGGCGCAAAATATCTGAACTCCCCCGAGACGCAGCTGTACACCAAGGGCCACGTGCTATTCAACCTGGACAAGGCAAAGAGCGCCATCCGCGAGCAGGACGTGGCGCTGCTCGTGGAAGGACAGATGGATTGCCTGAGCGTTTTTATGGGCGGCCTTCACGGGGTTCTCGCGACCAGCGGAACGGCCTTCACAGAGCACCAGGTGCGGCTACTGGGGCGCTTCACAAAGAAGGCCGTGCTGAACTTCGACGGCGACAAAGCCGGGCTGGATGCGGCGGTGAAGACGCTGGCGCCCCTGGTCGAGGATGGCTTTGAAGTGCGCGTCGTCACGTTGCCGAACGGCGCCGATCCGGACAGCTTTCTGCGTGAACATGGCATGGCCGAATACACGAAGGTCGTTCGCGCCGCGGTGCCGTGGACGGACTTTCTCATTGAGCGGGCGCGACTGCAATACGGCACGCGCACCCCCGAGGAGCGGGTGAAGTCGTTGAACTTCCTGCTGCCCCACTTGCGCCTGATCCCCAACACCATCGTGCGCACGCAGGTGGCGGAGAACGCTGCGCAGAAGCTTGGCATTGAGTCCTCGATGGTGCTCAAGGAGATCCGGCAGGCGGCCGAGCACCGCCTGGACAGCGTTCGCGCCGCACAGCCCCAGGCGGTCACCGAGGTGGAGCGCATCCTGCTGTGCGCTCTTGTGCTGCCGGAGGCAGACTCTGCCCGTGCCCTCGCGGCGGAAAGCCTGGCCGCTCATCCGCACTGGTTTGAGGATCTGGCGACCGCTCCGGTGATGGAGGTTCTCGTAAACGGGCCAGCACCGGAGAACCCGCTCGACGCCGCGCCAGATGGACCCTCACGCGCCCTGCTGGCCAGCGCCCTGCATCTCTCGAGTGAGGTGACTGGCCCCGAGCATGAAAGCTCGCCGTTGCAGGTATCCAGTGCGTTGGAGACTTTGCGTGGGCGCTACTTCGAGCGTCGAGGCCGCGATCTGCGCGCGCAAATGGCCGAGGCGCAACGCCGCGGCGACAACGACATGCTGATGAACCTGATGCAGCAAAAGGCCGCCCTGCTCCGCGAGCAGGGACGCGCTGCCTAGCGGAGCCGGTTGCTACAATGGCCGCATGGGTGGGCCGCTTCGGATTTCGATGGACGTCCCGACCCGCAGGCAGGTGGCGTCCCTTCCGCTGAAGCCGGCCTGCATGTTGCATCTGCAGCCTCCACAGGACGAGATCGTCGTCTCAGGTCACGGGAGAGCACAGTCTTGGCGAGCCGATAGACGATGTCCAGCGTAGACCAGGGCACCCGGCGCCGTCTGATTCTCGGATTTCTCTCCAACTGGATCAGCAGGATGGCCGGCTCCATCATCCAGCTCGTCCAGGTTCCCGTCTTCCTTACCTTCTGGTCCAAGCCCCTCTACGGCGACTGGCTGATTGTCAGCGCGATCCCCAGCTATCTCAGCTTCTCCAACATCGGTTTTGGCTCCGTTGCCGGCAACGAGATGACCATGCTGATGGGGCGCAAAGATGAAGAAGGCGCGGTGCGGGTGGTTCAAAGCTGCTGGTGGCTCCTCGTCCTGATCTG
>CAXUNH010000026.1:0-27606 GCA_964252405.1 uncultured Acidobacteriaceae bacterium
CTTCACCACCCTCGCCCAGCAATACGAAGTCAGCGGTGGAGACATTCAGAACGCGGTTCTCAAAGCAGCCCTCGCCGCCGCCGCAGAACCCCTCCCCGACCTCGAGAAGAAGATCCATCAACACCACTTCCACGCCGGCATCGATCAAGTCCTCGCCAGCAAGCGCGTCATGCAACAGTCCATCTTCGCCGACCGAACTCCCGAGGCTCCCGAACCGGAAGTCCTCCCGCCAACAGTTACACCCCAAGCCGCACAGCTCCTCACCCATGCTGTCCCCGGCTTAGCTCTGCTGGTCGCCCTGATTGCCCTCGCTGTAGCGCTGTTCAAATAGCGCCGGTACAAAGCCCAAAGCCACGGCTTACGACGACTTAGCGCCATCCCGGGCCGAGGCTGAAAAGGAACACGAGAATGACTGCTCCCGCTAGGCTGCCCCACGCGGCGCTCCATCGCACATGGTGTGCCGGGGAGGCGTTCCGAAGCTGTCTGCCATGCACGGTCGGCGGCAGCCCGAACATGCCCAAACCAGCCCCAAAAGAAGACGCCAGGGCTAAACCGGCTAGCCCCACCGTGCGATGCAGGCCAGGGGATGCCACGCCTAACCCACTCACGCCGTGCCCGACGATCCGGTTCATGGCCAGGGTGCAGCAGGCAAACAATCCGACACTTGCATAGGGTACCCCGACAAGGCGGAAGAGACGGCGCATTCCGTTATCGGAGCCGGCGAATCGCCTCAACTCGTAGGCAGATGCCCGCATGGAAAGAAAATACACCGTGGCGCCGAGCAGAAGGAGGACGCCCCGCCATGCCAAAGGGCTATGAAGAGGAGCCACAAGTTCTGCGGCGTCACCCGCATTGAGGATCCCGGAAAACGCGACATAGCCGGAGGAGAGGAACAGACTCAAGGTCATGCACAACCACAGAAAATAACGCAATCGGCTTGCGTTTGGCGGTACCCGGTACAGCGCCAGCCAGGCCAGCAAGCCGGCCCCAAACTGCACCCCCGGACCTGCCGCCTTGGTTCCAAGTCGAGGCAAGCCGGGGAAGTGGCAGGTCTCAGACCAGGGCGTCAGCAGGGTGTTGTGGCCTCCAACGGCCAGACAGTAGCCGCCATGACCAAGGGCTTCATGGGTCATCGTGGAAGCAGCAAAGGCAAGAGCCCCCAATGCGGCGAGCATCGCTGCACTGTCACGTGACTCAGCAAATCTCATTGCTTGCTCATCATCGGACCAGCGCATCCCCCCAATGGTCCTTCACTGTAAGCTAGCAGAGCCGAGGGCCGCATGATGCGAAAAGGCTTTACTAAACGACCCAAAGCAGAGGAACCCGCCGCCAACCACGGCAAAAACTACATCACGCCGGGCGGGCTCGAGCGCCTGAAAGACGAGCGCCATTTTCTGATCACCAGGGATCGCCCCGCAGTGGTGGAAGTGGTGGCCTGGGCTGCGGGGAACGGCGATCGCAGTGAGAACGCCGACTACCAGTATGGCAAGCGAAGACTGCGGCAGATCGACGGACGAATTCGCTTCCTGACCAAGCGCATCGAAGCTGCGGAAGTCGTCGATCCCGAAGCGCCGAGAACGGGCCAGCGGGCGACCCGGGTCTTCTTTGGCGCCACTGTGCACTACGCAAATGCCGCCGGGGTGGAGCGCACCGTCAGCATCGTCGGCACGGACGAAGTCAATCTCGACCGCAACCACATCAGCTGGGCCTCACCCCTGGGCCGCGCCCTGATGAGAGCGGCCGAGGAGGACGAAATCGTCCTTCATGCGCCGGGCCGCACCGAAACGCTGACCGTGATGGAAGTGCGTTACGAACGCATCCCAGTAGATCCGTTCCGCGAACCCCCCGGCGCCCAGGCATCGCTCGATGAAGTTGAGCGCACGGGGAGTTAGGCCCGAGGTGAAGCACAGAGGGCGTACGCGGCTCGCGCCTGCCCAAACTTTTCGGTACAGTGGACCGGGACTCCCGGTCCTCTGCTATGAAACTTTCATCCAGGCACGTTTCCGGACGCAAGCTTCTGCTTGGGCGAATTTGCCTCCCGTTTGCCTGGCTCATGACCGGGTGCGCGGGACACCCCTCTTCTTCGAACGGCAGCTCCGCCCCGCCCTCCTCGTCGTACACCTTTCTGACCGGCAACTGGGAGTTTGTGGCGACCCCGGCGCAACCCTCCGCTGTCCCGTTCACGACCCTTTCCGGCTTCATCAATGAGTCGGCAAACGAGCCCGGAGTCAACGACTTCGCTACGGCCGCTTTGCAGGTGCAATCCACGACCTGCTACGAAGCATTTCCCGATGTGCCTCTTCAAGGAGTCGTCCTTGGAACATCCGTCAGCCTCACCTCCTTCTCCGTCCAGGACCAGGTGATCTCCATCACCGGAGCCCGGAATGCCTCTTCGCCGCAGATTACGGGTGTTTACACGATCACAGGCGGCTGCGGCGATGGCGACACCGGGACGATCTACGGCAACCTCTATGCACAGGTACAAGGCACCTATGCGGGAACGCTGCCTGCGGCCGGATCGCCGAAGACCGTCACGTTGACCCTCTCGCAATCCAGTCAGGGCATCGGGGATGGCCGGTCGCTGGTGGGGGGCAGCGCCGTCTTTGGCAATTTCGCATGCTTCCGCTCCGGACAGATCGTAAGTCCGGGCGGGTACGTTCTTGGGCGCTCCCTGCAACTGCAGTTCATGACCGACGAGCCGGGCGGGTCTACTTTAACTATGATAGGAACGTTCGATCAGGCAGCTCGCATGCTGACTTTCACCTCCGTAACCGTCGTCGGCGGAGCCTGCGACGGCTCCTATGGTGGGGTCACTGTCGTGTCGTGAGCCGCAGGTCGCCACAATCTTCTCGAAATTGGGTTTAGCCGTACTGTGCGGATCAAGAGAATATCTGTGAAGCTACCCGGTTGGCCGCGGGTACGTACGGTGATCTCAGGAGCCGCTCTGCTCGCCTGCGTCCTGGGAACCGAGAACTGCGGGTCGGTCCGCGTTCCGCTGCAAGGGCCTCCTGCCTTCAGCCTCCAGGGCAACTGGCAATTCACTCTGACGCCGACCTCCGGGAGCTTGCCGTTCGCGTCGCTGGCGGGGGCGCTGAACGAACAAGGCAGTGCTGCCGGCCCCCCTACGTTAGCCGCTCCCCTGCAGATAGGCACACCCTCGGGCTGCTTCTCCCCCGGCGGCTTGCTTCCGTTTCACGGCCAGGTGCAGGGCCAACAGGCAAGCCTCGATTCGTTCTCCTATAGCGGCCAGTTCATCAACATCGCCGCTGGGGCGTCTGCGCAAGGTTTGTCGCTCTCCGGAAGCTACCACGTGGTTGGGGGTTGTGCCGACGGAGAGAGTGGAACTCTCCTCGGCACCAAGTATCAGCCGCTGAGCGGTGTTTTCTCCGGAACTGTGCCCGGCGCAACTACCCCCATCAGCCTGACCTTGCGCCTGACGCAGAGTCCGGATGCGCGCGGCGATGGCTTCTTCGATGTAAGCGGCTCGGCTGCTTTCTCGGGCGTCAGCTGCTTCGCCCAGGGCACGCTGCTGGCGCCTCAGGACGGGGCCGTCCTCGGCAGCATGGTGGAACTCACGTTCTCAACCGAGTATCCTGCGGGGGCGCAGGTCATCTTGCGCGGAACCTTCGACCCCGGCGCTCTTGCAATCCAGTTGCAGTCTGTTCAGATCAGCGGCGGAAGTTGCGCCGGAGCGCTTGGTCCCCTCACCCTGACTCGTACCTGAGCACCAGGAAAGCGAAGTTCCGCTCACGTACCCTCTGTGACCGCATTCGGCCAGGCTTACGATCTCGAACAAAGGTCAAGGTACATCGCGCGATGGCGTTCGGCGATGCCTGGCCACGAGATGGCGTGAGCCAGGGACCTGCTTCTGTCGCGCACCTGCGCCACCAGTGCCGGCGAGGCCAGCAGAGAGGCGACTTGAGCAAAGGCCTGCTCGGGGTTTTCCGCTGCCAGCAACACGCGGGCGAGCTCGGGTGGCGTTGCCGCCGTCACCGGCGAAATCACCGGGAGATGATTGCTCAGAGCGGCAAGCAGGCTGCCGCGGCGAAAGCTGGCTCCGTCTGGGAACGGCAGGTAGGCTGCGAGGCTGCTCGCCATTTGCAGGGCAACCGTCTCGAGCGACGCCCCCAGCTGCCACTCAACGTCCCGCGGCGCCATCGCCTGTATGGCATCAAGGTAGCGCCGATGGCGCGGAAGCGAGGCGCCCATGATCCGGAAACGTACACCCTGGCCACGCGCAAGACTCAAACCCGCGAGCTCCAGAAACGCCTCTATCCCCTTATTGGGACGAATTTGGCCGAAGTAGAGCACGGTCGCTTCCTGGACGGAAGAGGGTGGCGCGGCCGGAACATTGCTGCCGATCGGGATACACAGATGTTCGGCTCCGCTCTCTCCACCCAGGGACTCGAAAAGCCTCATTTCTTCTGTCGTGGTAAACACAATGGCACGTGTGGACCACCGGAACAGATGCAGTGAAAGACGCTGGGGCAACGGCAGAGAGCTGTACTCGTGCAAAGTCACGCACGCAGCCGGGGTCACCCCCGTCCGGCCGACCAGATGCGGGTAAAGCGCGTAGCGAAATCCCAGGGAAGGATACTGAACGTGGACCAGGTCGAAGTTGCCTCGCCGTATGGCATCGAGCAAGCCCCGGAACGAGGCCAGACTTTCATCGGCAGGCGCGTGCACCTCGACGTAGACGCCCACCTTGCTCAGTTCCTCGGCTAGCCGTCGCGCGTAGTCCTTCACGCCACAGTGCTGCTCTTCGAGACTGCCGACGAGCATACACACCCGAAGGGAACGGCCAGCCTCGTCGCCCCATGGAGGGTGAGCCGGTTTACGCATCAGCAGTCCAGGCCTTCGTAGGCTCTGCCGCGGCGAGCAGCTCTCGCGCTGCTGAGGCGATGGTCGCGGGATCGTGCGCCGTCATGCAGACGAGCTGGTGCGGACATGCCGCGGGTTCTTCCAGCTCGCACCCGAAGCACGGCGGCCGATGGTAGAAGAAGCGGTCTCCCGGCCGGTCGGAGTACCACTTCCCCGGAACGTTCCGGGCACTGTAAATGCCCAGAACGCGCGTGTTCGCCGCCGCCGCCAGATGTAGGGTGCCCGTGTCGTGCCCGAGAAAGGCGACGGCGCGCCTCGTCAACGCCGCCGTCTCCCGCGGTGTAAGAAGCCCACAAGAATTCAGCTTCGGCCCGCTCCAGGCACAGGCGAGACGATCGTTCCGTTCCCGCTCGTCTTTTGAACCGACAAACACGATGCCTAAGTCGGGATCCGTACTGCTGAGATCCTTCAACAGCGCCGCCCAGTTCCCGTCTCCCCAGTTGTTGATTGGTACCTTTCCGCCTACAGAGACGACCAGAAAGCGACCCCCCGGCATCCCGGCTAGAAGATCATCCGCTGCCTTGCACTCCTGATCCGTCAGGTTCAGCGACCGGTCCGCGGGGTCCGGTGGTCCGGGCTGCCGCCCCGGACGTACATTGCGAAGCAGGCGCGATGCCTCGGACTCCCACAACTCGCTGCCGGCAATCGGTCTTGGGTAGCGCAAGTCGCGTGTCCATGGCACGGCATGCACCTTGCGAATGCCGCACAGCCGAAAGAAGGCGTAATGCCGGACAAGATTGACCAGCCGCTTTTCCGGCGTGAGGTAGAACAGCGCATCGATGCGAAGCGACCGTAACTGGCGGTACAGCCGCAGAATGTTCTTCCAACCCCGCAGCGGCATCGGGTACTCGACCGAGCCATCGACAAGCCCGCAAGGCCGCAGCAACGCTTCGGCCTGCACCATCTTGGCCCCAATAGGGAAATTGGTCAGCAAATAGCGTTCTGCATCAGGGCACCGGCGTGCGATCTCGCGGTACGCGGGCATCGCAATCACGGTGTCGCCCAGGCTGCCGATCTGGAAGACCAGAACCTTTCGCCTCCGCTGCCCCGCCCCTCCACTGACGCCTGGGCCCCGGGGTTCTTCGCGTACCTGATCCTCAGAAAATCGCATACAGGAAGGGACTCGCCTTACCGCCGTTCACAAGGAGCAAAAGGAGCAGCAAACAAACGGCCAGACCGCTGCAGGAATAAACCGACCACCGGCTCCATCGGGGAAGACTGCCAAGAATGGGCGCCCTCGCGTTCCTTCGTCGCAGAAAATCGCCGACCTCCGCGATGAAGTAGCCGCACACGCCCACGGCAACCGTGCGTTCGTTCGAAC
Source organism: uncultured Acidobacteriaceae bacterium (assembly GCA_964252405.1). Lineage (GTDB taxonomy): Bacteria > Acidobacteriota > Terriglobia > Terriglobales > Acidobacteriaceae > Granulicella. The sequence continues at coordinate 6,203 of CAXUNH010000026.1, forward strand.
TCCAAAACGCCGAGAAGGCAAGCGACACGTGCGAGATGCCGGTGAAAAGGTGACTCAGTACGTAAACAATGTCGGCGCACGTTTGCGCCCGGAAACAAACAAAGGCAATAGCAACAAGGTGAAACGTCGACACGGGACCGATCCTGCCGGCCCAAACCTGAGCACGGGGGTGCTTTTTGTACAATTTGCGCCGCTGTTTCACCGTCAGCGCATCGATGGAGAGATACACCGCATGCAGCAGCCCGAAGACCACGAAGGTCCAGCGGAAGCCGTGCCACAGGCCTATCAGCACCATGTTCACCATCAGGCTGAATACAAGGCCGGGGTTCCCCAGCCTCCGCGTGGACATGCGCAAGGGGGTGAAAACATAGTCGGTGAGCCAGAGCGTCAGGGTGATGTGCCACCGTCTCCAGTAATCGCTAGGGCTGACGGCCGTAAAGGGAGCCTCGAAGTTCTCCGGCGCAACCATGCCGAACAGCAGGGCTGCCCCGATCGAGATGTCTGTCAAAGCCGAGAAATCGGCGTACATCTGTAGCGGGTAGCCGTAAAAGCCGAGAAGGATCGGCTCTCCGCCGCCGTGCAGATGGGTGTAGATGTAGTTGACCAGCACGGCCAGATTGTCTGCGACCACAAACTTCTTGAAAAAGCCCAGCAGAATGCGCTGCGTGCCCAGCAACACGGAGCCGCGCGTCGCGCTGACGGGCGGGTGCAACTGGGGAAGAAACTGCTCGCTGCGCTGGATCGGCCCTGCCACAATCTGCGGAAAGAAAGCAACAAAGGCCGCAAAATCAACAACGTTTCGCTCAGGTTCTATCGCGCGCCAGTACACGTCCAGCACATACCCCACCAGCTTGAAGGTGTAGTACGAGACGCCGAGCGGCAGAAGCAAATGCCACGCCGAGGCGCCGGGCAGGAGAAACGCTCCCTTGAAGAACACCAGGGCGCCGATAAGAAAGGCAACAAGGAGCAGGGTCACCATCGTGCGGGTTCGCTCGGCCGCTAGACGCTGCAGGCCGAGCGCCGCGCAGAAGACGAGCGCCGTATCGAAGACGAGCAAAGCGAGCAGGCGAGGATCGTTGAACCCGTAGAACAGATACGAACTGGCGAGCAGGACGGCGCCGTGAGCCCGCCGCGGCGCGATCCCGTAAAGGATGGCCGCCGCCGTGAGGAAAGCCAAAAACGCTATGCTGGTAAAGTCCATGTGTCCGGGCTCACTTCGCCTTTGCCACGATCAGCGAGACCAAATCGCCCACGTTCTTGAGCCCCCGCACCTCGCCGGTGGTGAGCTTGATGTGAAACTCCGCCTCCGCGGCAACGATCAGGTCTACATGGGTAAGCGAGTCCCACTCCTCCACATCGGCGGCTGTAAGCGCCGGGTCGTAACGAAGATCGGGCTGGTTGAAGATCTCACGCAAGAGCTGCGTGACTCGCGTCACAACGATCGCGGTATCCATCTTAGGTCTCCAGAATGTGCGTAGACGCGGCCTGAAAGCGTTGCGGATCTAACGTCCATTGGGTACGGCCGTTTTCTTCAGCCGTCTTCACGAATCCGAAACGCGCGTAAAACTCCTTCACCATCCCATTCTTCGAAGTCGGAACGTACTCGCCTTCAACGCGCGGGAGCTTTCGGTCGAGTGCGATGCTGACGACCTTCGCCATCAGGCAGTCCTCCACACCCCGGGCCAACACGCGGCAACTCATAATCCAATTTTCAATCACAAGCGCTTCCCGTGTGCATCGAAGATTGATCACCGAGATCAGTCCATGATCGCCGAACCGGTCCGAAAGACTGGCGTACAGCGGAACGTAGTTCTCCTCGTCCAACATCCTTTCTCGGCACTCCCCCTCATTCAGGCGCAGAGTCCTGAGATTGAACTGGTTGCTGCGCTGGGTCAGCTGCGCGATGCGCACGAGGTTCTCAGCGTCGAACCGGCAAATGCGAATCTTCATCTCCAGCGACCGGAGGTATTCCCCGATGTCGGTCACCGCGGCACGCAATTCCAGCCGCTCCGCTTCTTCCTTGTACAGATCCGCGCGACGGGCATCTTCAGGCGAAAAACTGGTGGCTTCAAACAAACTCAACCCGGAAAGAAAGCTGACGTAGTCGGCCGGATCTTCCGGCATCTCCGGCACAATCACCTCGGGAACGAGTTGCCGCACAAGGTTCCGTTCAAACGGGTTGTCGTCCAGAAAGACCATGGAATCGAGACCGATGTTCAGGCGCTCGCGAATGACCCGGATGTTGTCCGCCTTGTTTTCCCAATTGGCGACGAACACGGCAATGTCCTCGCGCCGCAACACCATGTTCGGATTCTCAACAAAGGGGCGAACCGCATTCTCGAGATCGTTCTTGCTGCACACCGCAAGAAGAATGCCTCGCTTCTTCAACGCAAGCAGATAGCTTTGGAAATGAAAGAACGCTTCCCCCTCGCCATGCGCGCCGATCTCAATGCCCAAATGACCGAGGTCGCCGACCACCCCGCCCCACAGCGTGTTGTCGAGGTCCAGCACAAGGCATTTCGTAACCCGGCCCAGCAAAGTGAGGACGATCTCAACCACACTCTGGCACACCAGGGGAAGATGATCCAGCCGGCAAAAGGCTTTCGTCATGTTCCAAAGGCGATCGTCAAACCAATCCGACCGGCCCACGGTGGAGGAGATCCGTTCGACATCGATCAGCGAGATCCCGCTCTGTTCCGTCGCCTTTGCCGCCAGCCCGGCGTTCAGCTGCAGGACAGAGGCATAGAACGACTCCGGTACCTGCAGATCATGATTGCCGAACATACGCTCGTACGGCATAGCGTAGTTACACTGCAGGATCTGGGCGCTTACGGCGCCGCGCAGCGCCTCCCAAATGCGCTGTATGCGGTCAAGGTTCTGCTGAGCAAAGCCCTTTGCCGTTCCGTGAAAGTACCGTGCACGGAGCGCCTGGGTGCAGAACGCCAGAAGGATGACCTGCGGCTTAAAGGCGTACAGCGCAGACCCGGCGTTCAAAACCTCTAGCTCGATGGCGTCGAACGCTCCTTCATAAAACTCGACGTTCACCCCGTTTTCGAAAAACAGCGCCCGCAGAACCGGCACGAACTGTTGCGAGGCGGCATCGGAAAGGATCGCAATCCGGCGCTGCGGCCACGCCGCGTCGCCCTGGATCGTACGGCCTTTACGCGCCAAGCGCCCGTACGAAAGGTCAGGCGTATTCGGTGAAAGCATCAACCCTCAATTTCTGGCCAACAGGTCTGGGCGGGATGGGCTCTGCCGCGCGGAAGGGTTGTGGGCGGCGTTCCACTGCTGCAGCTGGGCGCTCTCTTGCTCAAGATCGCGAGCGACAACTTCCGCTACGACCTTGTGGCCTAAAACATTCCAATGACCCTCACCCGGCGGCATCTTCGGGCCGCCATGAAGGTAGGCGCCGGTCTGCCGAACATAGGTCTCAAGGTCAGGTTTCAGGTGAATGTGATGCACCTGATGCCGGCTCAGAAAGGTCTCGAATCGGTCGTCGCCGTAATCCAGATTGTCGACCCTCATTTGCCGCCGCAGCGTCTCGGCGATCTTGGGATCAGGGTTCACCTGAAAGGCATCGTCGGAGATGACGACCCAGAACTCGGCGTTGTGCGCTGAGGCCTGTTGGCGCATCGTCAACATCAACCCCTCTACGACCTTCCATCCCTCAGCAATCTCTGGGTTGGGTGGCGCGATCAGCGTCCAGCGCCATGGGTCCGCCAGCGGATCGGCGTCTCCGCTTGCATGAGGCGACAGTACGTGTCCGATCTTCGCCGGCAGCTGCTTCTTAGCCTCGGTTACGAGCAGGATCAGATCCATGGAATTCAGCATGGAACGTAGCCGGTTGCTGCTCGCAATCTCTAACTCCGTTGGCCGCGGAACCTCTTGACTGGATGGGTCGGGAACGACGCTTTCTCCCCTGACTTGAAAGTAAGGGTAGCGCAGCGACGTGGTTGAGTACTTCTTCGTGGAATTCAGCACGTATTGTTTAAGAGACACCTCGTCGATCACGATCTGCGGATGAAATCGCCAAACTTCATCTTGCAGTGTGTAGAAATCCTGGGCCGGCCCATAGCCTTCCACGGCGAAGTTGAGCACCTCAACAGGGGCGCCCGGCCGGCTCAGGGCGCGCTCAAGAAGCGCGGTATACGTTTGCTGCTGTTCCACTTCGAGGGCGGCAGTCGTTGACGAGCCAAGGACCGCGATTCTCAGCGTCCCCGGAAGCGGCTCCAACGCACGCGGCCGGTCACGGTTGCCCTCCTCATTGATCCGGACGAAAATATCGTTCTCGGCGGTGTGCCATCCGCTCGCTCCTGGCCGAAAGCTATAACTCCGCACCGGATCTAGCTGGAAGAGCGAGGCGTCCAAGCGCACGCCGCAGAGATGAAGCGCGAACTCAAGGACAGCAAGAAAGAGGAGTGACACCGCAATCACGCACGCGGAGTCTGCCCAGAAGCTGCGTCGTTCCCCACCAGGCGTAGGCTGGTCTACCTTCAAGCGCATGTTGTGCCCCACCCCCCTGCGGCACTGACCGTCGCAACAATTTCCTGCCTTTGCGCACAACTTCTCAGTAGCTCGCCGAGCGTATCGGCGGCCAGGATGTCAGCAATTGTGACTTGCGCTAGTGCCATCTTAGCAGGACATCCCCCAGGATTTCCCTTACACACGTAACAGACACCGGCAATGAAGTAACCCGTGCGTCCTCCACCGGTCGATACGCTCTCATCGGAACTCGTCGATGTCGGGCAACAACGGCAGCACCTCCACCGCCCCCGTGCGGCTCAAATGAATGGCATCGGAGAAGAAAAGTTTTGAACCCTCCCTGGATGTGCACGTGACCGCATTACAGAAGACCTGCTTAGGATCGATAAGAACGATTCGGGGGTCGGCTGCCCCGACGGCGAGCACCTGTCGATTGGCGGCGGCTTCTGCCGGAGGCACCGCGACCGAGAGCATTGCCGTGGTGTCGCGCACAGGAGGATCTGCCAGGAGCAGGCGTCGCAAGGCGCGCCGGGCAGGAATCAATTGATCCCGGACGGCGGCTGCAGGGTCAAACGGAAACTCCGGCGTGTCTTCCACGACGATCACCCGCTTGCCCGCCCTCTCCAAGGTGTCGGCCTCGGCGGCAAGGCCCGAACGCAGGTACGCCGCGTTTTGTTCGGGAGTCGCCTGCGTACGGGCAGCGGGCGCGGTGTCGGGAACATACACCGCGCGCCAACGGCCCACGAGAACGACCGCCCGAATGTCCGGCCGGGAAAGCACATACGACAGCGCCGAGCGATTGAAGCGGCGACAGGAGTCGGCGAGCGTACTGTCCGCCGGCCCCCACTGGCTTACGCCTAGGGTGGGAGCACAGCTCTCGCGCGTCAGGGTGATGAGCTGCCACTGCTTCTGAGGAAGGAAATCGCGCAGCCCTTCGGCAAAGGCCTCGGCGTGTCCTCCGCCGAGCACGGCGAGAGCCGCTTGCTTGGCGACCGGGGCCGGCGTGCATTGCGCACTCATACGCAGGTACGATCCCGAAGAAATGCAGGGATAATGACGGTACAGCGCCGCCCGGTTCTCAATCCGGTAGAGTGCGGGATAACGCGCGGGCACGCCCTTCGTCAAGTAGAACAGGCCGCCGCAAACAGCTGGAAGAGCTGCCAGCATCGCGGGAGCGAGCAGGCGGTTGCGGCCGAACCCGCGACCGAGCAAACCGACCCGCGGCTCGATCCAAACCCGGGTGAGAACCGCCAGCGCGACCGTCAGCAGCATCACCATCACGATCGTGACCGGACGCAGCGGCCTCGCACTTGCGATCGCGGCAAAGCTCAGGAGCGGCCAGTGCCAAAGGTACAGAGGCAACGCAAGCCGGCCCACCCCGCGAAGCGGGCCAAAGGAGATCAGCCGGTGCAACCGGCTATCCGGGGCTGCCAGCAGCAGCACGGCTCCGCACACGGGCAATAGGGCCTCGAACCCCGGAAATCGCATCTCCGGCCGGTACGCCACGATCGCCCACAAGAGCAGGAGGCCACCCAGAACGGCGAGCGCTTCCTGCCGATTGCTCGCTTCCTCGCCTGCCGAGAGGAACATGGCGACCAGCGCCCCCGCGCCCACCTCCCACGCCCGCGTGAAAGGCAGATAAAAGTTCCACACATGCTGGTGGTACTCGCCATACACACACGCAACAAACGACAGCACCGTGAGCGCGGCCAGCGCCGCAAGGGCAGTCCGTGCCCTACGCTGACCTTGCCCCCTGAACGGCACCAGCAAGAAAGGAAGGACGAGACAAACCTGCATCACCACGCCCAGAGACCATGTCATGAGGAGCGGTTCGGCGATCGCTCTCTCCGCGAAGAAACTGCCTCGAAGGATGTAAAGAAGATTCGAGCCAAAGAACGACGCCGCCACGACCGTCTGCCCCAATCGATACGCCTCCCAAGGCGAAAGCACAAAGGAGCCGACCACGACACAGAAGAGAACAACAGCAAACAGCGACCGAAGAACCGCCTCGAGGACTTCGCCGTAGAAGACCGGCAGGCGGAAGACGCCGGTCTCCTGTCGACGGCGAATCAGGGCACAGATCTCGAATCCGGCGAGTACGAAACCGATGTCTACACCCACAAAGCCGCCACGCAGGCCTGGAATGCGGTCGTCGAAGGCCAGGATTGCCAGGACCGCCAGTGCCCAGAGACCCTCGATCGGAGCACGGCTCCTTTCCAAAGCGTACGAACGGTTAGGCAACCGGAACCACCTTTTTCGTTCCGAGCGCGGCGCGTCCAACCAGGGCTCCCACGGATCGACTCTCCGGCTCAACCGACAGGCGGCACAGCAAGAGGGCAAAGAAAAATGAACTCTGCGAGGTCTTCACCACAAACAGCGCCTCGATCACACCGCCTATCAGATAGACAAGACAAAAGCTGGCCGTCAAAAAGTACACATAGTCGCCCCCACGTCGGAACAGCATCGCTCCGGCTCCGAAACAGACCAGCAGAGTCAGCGTGTGCAGCGTCGCACCAATCCAGCCCAGCTCCAGCAGACCCTCGATATAGCCCGAGTGCGCTTGATCAATGGCCCAAAGTTGATCTCCGGAGATATCGTCGATGCGCTCCACCTTCCAGAAACCCTCATACCCATAGCCGGTCATGGGGCGCTGGTGGGCATACGTCATCAACTCGTCCCACAACGGAGCTCTGCCCGTCAGGGTGTCCATCCCTTCCCCTCCACGATTCAGCAGACCGGCCAGCACCGGGCCCGCGCCGGACATGATCAGCAGGAGCGCCAGACATCCGGTGAGCAGCGCGGCGCACACCCTGCGCTTTGCGTCCAGGGTCAGTGCGGCGTACAGAACAGCCGCGAGCGAGAAAGCGATCAGGCCGCCCCGCGATCGAGTGAGCAGCAGAAACAGCATCCCGGCGGCCGCGAGAAGGGAGTAGCCAAAACGGCCCCTCCTCGTAAGCCGCGCCATGCACAGCGAAGACAAGGCACAGGTCAGGCAGACGTAGCCTTGGGAGTTCCAAGGCAGCGTGCCCGCGAACCGGTAATCAGCGCTCCACGGCGTGAAGTAGCCGTGAGCGATCTCCGCGACCACCCCGACGCCAATCTGCAGACCGGAGCTGAGTGCAAGAAACCTCAGGATTTGATCGGTCTTCCAGCTGAGGGCGATGCCGAAGGCGCCAAGAAACATCAGTCCCAGAACGAACAGACGCTTCCCCGTGGTGGACGGTGTATCGGTCCACAGCAAGCTCAGAGCGCTCCAGCTCAGCAGCGCAACAAGAGCGGTCGCGACCGCCGGTTGCCAGCGTAGCCTGCGGCGCTGCAGGACGATGGTGTACACGCTCCCCACGGCGCCCATGAGGCCGAGCGCGATGTAGGCGAGCTCGCGAGTCAAGCGCCCGCTTTGCTTGGCGACAACGTCATCCAGATTGATCTCGTGCATCTGTACCGGAGATTGGTGCTCGGCAAAGAGCAGACACACCGTAAGAACCAGCAGCAGAGGAAGAGAGTAGCGGACGGGATTCTCCGGCGCGCGCGGGGCCGTCATGCCGGGACCTCGGTCAAGGGAACGGCCTTGGCTGCCTGCCGGACAACACGTCGAAACAGGACCACCCGCAGGACCAAGGCCACCGCTTGCACAATCAGAAACGAGCAGGCAGCTCCCCGGACGCCGTGGTGTTCAACCAGCCAGAGGCCAAAGACGGCGAAGCTGACCAGGCACGCGACATTGATCGCAAAATCAACCTGCGCCCGCTTCAACGCCAGCATTCCATAAGGAAACGACAGGCTGATGGCATAGAACCACAAGCCCACCGCGAGCAGATCAACGACCGGGCCGGCTCCGGCAAACTTCGCCCCATACATCAACCGGACCAACCTGGCGCCAAAGACGAAAAGAAGCAGCAGAACAGGAAGGGTAATCAAACCAGCAAGAAGCGCCGAGCGCGTCACGCTGCGCGTCAGACCCGCGAGACCGTGGGCCGCAAAGTCGTTGGACACCCGCGGCGCGGCGTCGTTATTGAGCGCCAGAACAATGGGGTTGAGAAACGCCATGACTCCGTAGGCTGATGCCCACACGGCAGCTTCGACGGGGGCGCGCATCGTCGTGATCAGCCACGGGTATTGGTCGATGCAAAGCGACCACAACACGCTGCTCGCAAACAGCCATCGGCCAAGCTGCCAATTCACACGAAGTCCTGCCAACGCGTGCGCGTACGAAAAGCGGATGGTTCTACGGTTCACCGCAAGCCACATCACACCCGCGGTGAAGGAGGCCAGACCAACGGCCAAAAGGGCCCGCGTTCCCGTCAACCGGTGGTACCACGCCAGCATCCCCACTGTAAGCAGCTGCACCACGGCCAACAGCGCATCCAGCACAAGCGCAAAACCGAAATGGAGCTCCGCGTACGAGATGCGCCGGGCAAAATCACGAAAGCAGATCACCCCGCTCACGACCGCCAGCGTAAGCAGGACAGCACGCAGGTCAGCCTTGGAACGGAAGGACGCGAACAGGCCCACGCCAAGAAACACCATCATGCCGGCCATGGCGAGCGCCAGCTGCTGCAAAATCGTGCTGCCCTTGTAAAGGCTGTGCTCTGCCGCCGGGATTTGAGGGCTCGATATGGTGTAGGGCACCGCGATCAGAGCGCTCTGGATGGCCGTGACCAGCAGGATCAGGCTCAGGCCGGAGGCGTACAGGCCGAGCTGCGCCTTGGAGCAGGTGCGCCCAATAATGATGGAGGTGCACATGTTGCTGGCGCTGATCATCGCCTGGTCGAGCAACGACAGGGAGCGGCGATTCGAAACTACCCGGTACAGAATCCGTCGTGGATGCGAGGTCAAGGCGCGTCGAGTTGAAACGGCGCCGGGTCGCGCTTCCTGAACGGTCAAGACGAAGTCCTTTGCCTGGGCTTGGTGGAGATCACGGAACTCCCGCCGGGTTGTAGTACACCCCTGTGTTAAGGATCTTGACGTACCGCTCAACCTTACTCAGTTTGTTCTGCGGAACAATGATGAGATCCCCGGGACGAAGCGCAAGCAGCTCCATTCCGGGCTTCGGCTTCTCCAGCGCCTTGACGTTGACCAGATGCGCCTGCCCCGTAACGTCATCCTCGCGGCGAATCAAGAGAATGTTGGTGTGCCGCGCCAACGGAGTCAAGCCGCCCGCCAACGCCAGGCCGTCCTCTACGCTCAATGGACCGCGCAATTCATACCGTCCCGGCTTGCCGACCTCCCCTAAGACAGTGAAGTGCGGCCGTTCATAGTCCTTCAGCTCGAGCGAGAGCTCTGGATTGCGAAGCCGCTTTGCCGCGGCTTGCGTCATGGCGCTCTGCGCCTCGGGCAGCGTGAGACCCCCAACCGGCATCGACCCGAGCAGCTGCAGATTGACCCGCCCGTCCGGCTGTACGCTGACCGTCTGGTTGTACTCCGGTGTAATGCGGTACAGGACCGTAAAGGTGTCTCCTGCTTGCAGCCGGTAGTCCGCCCCGGACAGCAGCGGCGCGCTGCCGCCCTGCCCGAGCGCACACACCGCCAGGCTGAGCACTGCCATCAGTACCGCGCAACCTCGAACCATCGGAACACTCCTCAAATCTTCCACGAGAGCAATCAAGCAGAGCGAACATCGCGCTTCACAGCCACGCGCGCGGGCACCTTAGCCGGCACGTCCCGCTGTCTCCAAGACCCGAAAGCGGCTCTCCGTCTCATCCTCGAAGTCACGGTTGTTCCACTGCGAAAGCACACCGAGGGTGAGGCTGAGGAACAGCGAAAACAAAAAAGCGGTTCCAAGATTAAACGGGGACGGCGCCGGAAGAACGGGCACCGTTGGATGAGTCGCCTCGACGATATTGCTGAACTTCTCCGGATCCAGATCCTCGGCCGCCTGTGCGGCGAGCGCCTTTCCCTGGTACAGGTCAATGCTGTCCTGAAATACCTTGATCTCGCGATTCAGGCTGTCCACATCAACGCTTGTGCGCTCGAGCGTGCCGAGTTGGAGCCTCACGCGCCCAATCCGTCGATCGATGTCCTGAAGCCGACTCATCAGCCCCGCTTTCGTCTGACTGAGTTCTTCCGCCTCCCTGTCGAGCGTCTGACGGAGGGGATTGATGTCGCTCGTCGTGTCCTCGGAACGAACCCCCGCTGCTGCGCTCAGAGCGGCTTTGGTGTCGGCAATCTCCTGATCGTTTTCCTTCAGGAGTGGATCGCCGTCGACGAACTTCGTTCGCAGTTCGGTCCTTTTGATCTGCAGGTCGGCCAGCTTCGTGTTGAGCTGTTCCACCGCGTATTGGTTGCCGGCGCTTTTTACCTGCGTCAGGATGCGGACAGCGTTCTCCCCCTGTTGCGCTCTCACCTTGCTCAACCGGCTGCTCGTCTCCGCAAGAGACGTCTCCGCCTCATGAGCCCCCTTCTCAAGATCGACCAGCTCTTCCAGGCTGAGCCGTTGCCCGTCGGGAAGCAGCCTGTACCCGGATTGGGCGATCAGCGCGGCGCGCTGTGCTTCAGCCTCCTGCAAGCTCCGTTCGATGGCTCGACTCTTCCCCTGGTAAAAACTAGCCGCGCCCGAAGTGTTGTAAAGCCGAGCGTAGCTGGCCAGGTACTCCGCCGAGAGTGCGTCCAGGACCAGCTTGGCCTCACCACGATTGGTAGAGGTGTAGGTGACCTCCACGAGAGCAGACTTGCGAACGCCGACAACCTCCAGCCGCTTGCTTAACTTACGGGTGGCTTTCTCGATTGCCAGGGCCGTGTCACCGTCCGAACCATGCAGAAACTCCTTCTGCAGACCGACGCGCTTCACCACCGCCTGCAGCAGCTCCGCGCTCTCCAGCAACTCGACGGCCGAGTTGATCCGTTCTTCCAATACGTCGGCCTGTTGCAGGGAATTTTGGCTGGGATCTGCGCTCACCATGCTTTCCGCCCGCTCATTGCGGACGAGAAAAGTAACGTGCGCTTGATACTTCGCGGGCTTGGCTGCAAGCAAAACGAGGAGCAACAGGAAGGTAAGGCAGAAGCTCCAAAGAATCACTCCCTTAGCTCGAACGAGACTCTCCAGAAGCTTAGACATCGAGGATGTGCTCCATACCATGCACACTCCTTGCTCCGGGGAGCCCTGGGGAGACACAATGTTGCGACAAGAGAAATCCTAACAATCGCAGATCAGACGATCGGAACCGAAGGACAGGTGATTTAGTTGAACTTTACCATGACAGTCCGACACGGAAAAGAATACTTCGGTTCTCTGCTGAAACTCTAAAGTAACTTGGGAGATCAGCCAGCTCTCCAACCGCCCAAAACTGCATATCAGTCGCAAAGGCCTCCCACACTCGCGAGCTGCTCGTGCACAGGGGCGGAACGCATCCACGCTCCCCAACAGCCGTTACGGCCATCAGGGTTGGGCCAGACAGCCCATGCTCACCAAACCGGCAGGCAGGCTTGTCGTGCAAAGCCACTGCGGAAAAAGCGGATCGTACGTGGGTGCCGCGCCGGGTATCTGAAAGCCAAACGGGGCAGCAGAAGGGTTCAGCGGTGTGAAGTTTGAAATCACCGTCGCCATGCAGGCGGGAACGCTGCTGGCGGTGCTGCAGTTGGGGGCAGCCGGGACCGCAGCATGGGCAAAGAGCGGATTGACTTGCAACATGTTTCCGGTCCCGAAGCTGAAGGCCGGAGAGCTAACAATCTGGCTGGAAAAGCCTGCAGCGCTCCACCCGAAGTTCTGAAAAAACGAGCTACTCGCATCGACCTGATTGGCCGAAAACACATACTCCGGGTTGGCAGAGTCACCGTAGCAGCCAGGCTGATTGCTTGCCGCCAGGTTAAGGAAAGCTTGCGTCGAAACAGTCTTGTATAGCTGCACCTCCGCGCAAGTTGGGTTCCCATACTGGTACGTTCCCCCGCTGTTGTTCCACACCGTGTTGTGACGGACATAGATGGAAGCGTGACCCGGTCCGTTTCCGGCATCGTTGTACTCAACCCGTACCCCGACAGCTCCGTTCGACAGCGAAATGTTGTTGTCGATCACGCCCTGCTGCGCGTAGGAAACCGGCATAGAGGTTTGGTCCCCGTCGAACGTGTCGAAGATGATGCCGTTCCCATCGAAGCACCCGGGCGGATTGACATTGGCGTACGAAAGGTTCCCGGCCACATAAAGGTGCGTGCCGGGCAGGTTGTCGGTCGCCACCGGCTCGTACGCGCTGATGCCGCTCCCGCACCACATGTTCGAGGTGCCTGCATGGTAGGCGATGTTGCCCACGGCAGCCCAGTAATCCACGCCAGCCGCGCCGTTTGGGCCCATGGAGAAGCCATCCAGAGGACACACATTGGCTATGTTATTGGCGAAGAGGATGTGATGAATGCTCTGCGTCGCACTGGCCGGAACCGCGTTGAAGCAGTTCCCCCCGTTCGTCCCGCCTGAGGTGTTGCTGACCTCCCATCCTTGAACACCCCAGAAGCTCGCAGTGACGCGCATGCCGTCCGAGGTTCCCGAAGTTACTCGGATCTTGCAGGCGTCAAAGGTCACGCACTTGAGCCAGGCTACGTTGTTGCCTGCAGGACACACCACCGTGCCCCAACGACCGGCGCCAAAGCTGTCGGCAGAATACGATGAGCTTGCCGCAGCCAGGATGGTATCGCCGCAACGGACAGCATGCTGCGGAGTCAGCCAGGGTGCGCTGCTGGACGTTCCGCTGTTCGTGTCCAAACCGAAGGGCGACAAATAATACGTGGCCGGGGCCGGCGCTACCGACACAGTGGCACTTGCCGACTTCGTGCCGTCGGCACTGCTGGTCGCCGTTACCGTGACGGTTTGCAACACACTCAGCGAGGCCGGCGAAGAGTAGAGCCCGCCCGGCGAGATACTGCCCAATGCCGGGCGTACAGTCCAGGTCACGGACGTGTTGGCGCTGCCGGTTACAGATGCGGTGAACTGCTGCGTCTGGCCCGTCACCATCGCGACACTGACAGGAGTCACGGCGACGTTTACCGTCTGCGGGGCGGCAATGGCATACGTTCCCCAAGCGAGTAGGCTGCTCACACCGTTCGCCACCGCGATCGCCCGGATTGTTGTAGCTGAAGTCACGTCAATGGGTCCGGAATAAACCGGCGAAGAGGTCGTGGGAACGCTTCCGTCGACCGTGTAATAAATTCTCGCAGAGGGCGTGGCGTCCGCAAGGGAGACTGCTTGCGGCCCCGTGTAGCTCCCCGGGGAGGGCAGCAAGCTTGGCGTCGCAACCGGCGAGCTGATCGACAGCGTCCAGTCCAAGGGGGGCGTGCTGAGCATGGGTTGGAACGGGGCTTCAAAATCAGCGAGAAAGTAGATCGGATCCACGTTCCTTGCTGGGTTCTGCGCGATCCGCAGGATGGCGTCGATGGTGTTGGTGGGGGGAGCGACCTGGGGGCCGGTAGCGTAGCTGAAAAGATCGCCGCAGACGGAGCCATCGCCCGCAGTCCCGCCAAAAGAGTTCACGCACGTCGCAAGCACATCGGCCAATGTTCGAAGCTTTGCGACCGGCGCCACCTGCCCGAGCAACAAACCGGGTCCAGGCGACTGCCCCGTTGCAAAGTTGGCGAGTTCGTTTGCCTCGACCAGGGCCTGCTCTAAAAGTGCCGCGTCGGCGGAGTCGGAACCGATCTCTGCATAGCCCTTCATGAACGGGGCCAACGCGTAGGAGGCCGCAACGGTTGTGATCTCGTTAATGCTGGCGTAGGCAGAGGCCGTCACCTCTGCACAGGGTCCGAGCAAGCTCATCTCAGCAAGGTTCGGATTGTTGAAATTTGCCGGAAGGCCCGGGTTGCCCCCCAACGAGACAAGGTACAGCTGTGATGAGGGCGAAGGGCAGGTATAGCTGCTGATCTCGAACTGACCGTTCGCGTCGGTCAAAGCGGGCGTGGCCAGCAACGGGATCGCGCTTCCTCCATCCCCCTCCGTACTCATCGCGTATAGCTGGATGGAAGAATTCGAGACGGGCTGCTGACCGCCGTGAGCGCTTCCGGAAAGCTGTACGCCGGTGATGGGGCGGGAAGCCTGACGCGCATTCGCCCCGCATCCCGCAAGCAGAAGAACTGCGGCAAGGCCCGGCAGAAGGACGCTCCAGACAGCAGTTTGCCAGGCAGGCAACCACGGATGCGATCGAGGCAAACCAAGGAACATCGACAGACTCTGGAGCGGGCCTTGCTCGTTGCCGGCCCAATTCGATCAGGGACGACACAAGACAACCGCTTTCTCAGAGTCAGTGGGAAGGTAGGTCCGGGCAATACTACGTGTGCGTCACCCAGGCGCCGAACGTGGAATGCCGTCGACAGAACGGCTCCCTCCTCGTGCAACTTCGGTCACTGCTTGGCGCTCCCCCATCTGCAGCGCCGCAAAGGACGACCGCCCCACACGGTTCCCCCGTGGCATGCGCTTCTGCGCGGGAAAGGAAACGAAAACGCGCGCGTGGCGACGTCGGAACGAGACACGTAGAACAGGCGCTTCAACCGAAGCGTACGTTCACGAGCGGCTTATCGACGTCCTGCATGTCCGGTCGCCAGAGATGCAGCCATTGAGCAATGAACAGGGTGATGAATTGGCTGTTCGTAAACAGGTATCTGCGCCATAGCCGGCGCGGTTCCTGAACAAGACGGTAAGCCCACTGCAGGCCAAGGCGCTGAACAAGCACGGGAGGCTCGGTCAGAAGGCCGGAGTGGTAATCGAAGGCGGCCCCCACTGCAAGAATGGGCATTTGCAGATGCTGGCTCATCTCATAGGTGAACACCTCCTGCCGAGGGCAGCCCAGTCCCACAAAGACGATCTGTGCGCCGGAAGCTTTGATCTGTTCGACAGCAACCATCTGCTCTTCGGACGTGAGCCGGCGGAATTGCGAAGGCCGGGAGCCGGCGATCACGAGACCCGGGCAAAGCTCCTGCATCCGGATACACAGGCGATCCAGCACTTCCGGTGTGCTGCCGTAGAAAAACACCGGAAGCGTTTCGCGTGCAGCCGCTCGCGAAACCATGAGCGCCATTTGAGGGCCGTACACACGGTCGCGAAGCTTCGTGCGGTGAAGAAGATTCAGGGCCCAGCGCACAGCCTGGCCGTCCGGTGTGACAAGATCGAAAGCGTTCAACCTGTATTTGTGTACGCGATCGAGCGCCCCGGTGATCACGCCATGAACGGCAAGCGCCGTTGTGGCAAAACGCACCCGCGCTTTGGCATGCTGTATCACCGAATCGACGGCAGACTCATAGTCCACGGCACTGATGGCCACGCCCAGGAGATTCTTCTTGCCGAGATCGATCACGCAGCCTCCTCTGACCAGCGTTCGAGATTGTTGTTGTAGATCTGCTGCAGGATCGCTTCCACGTCATACTCCTGCGTCCAGCCTGGAAAATGACGCGAGAATTTGCTGGTGTCGCTGATCCACCAGATATGGTCGCCGACCCGGTTCATCTCCTGATAGGTGCAGTCCAACTTGCGGCGGGTAATCTTTTCGCAAAGAGCAATGGATTCAAGCATGGAAGCGTTGCTGAATCGCCCGCCGCCCATGTTGTACACCTCGCCGCTGCGAGGGTTCTTGAAGTATTCGAAGAAGCAGCGGATCAGGTCAGCGCTGTGGATGTTATCCCGTACCTGCTTGCCGTGGTAGCCGAACACCGTGTACGGCTTGCCCGTAGCCGTGCAACGCATCAGGTACGCCAGAAATCCATGGAGCGCCGTTCCGCTGTGATTGGGTCCCGTCAGACAGCCCCCGCGAAAGCACACCGTCTTCATACCGAAGTAGCGCCCGTACTCCTGCACCAGAACATCGGCGGCGACCTTGGACGCGCCAAAGAGGCTGTGCAGCGTCTGATCGATCGACATGTCTTCATCAATGCCGCCTGCATAGCGATGCGACGGATCGATCTCCCAGCGGGTTTCCAGGGCCACCAGCGGCAGCCGGTTCGGCGTATCCCCGTACACCTTGTTCGTGGAGGTAAAGATGAAAGCTGCCTCCGGGCAGAACTGCCGGGTGGCCTCCAGAAGATTCAAGGTTCCGTTTGCGTTCACCGTGAAGTCCACATGAGGCGCGCGGGCCGCCCAATCATGGGATGGCTGCGCCGCCGTGTGGATCACAAGAACGACAGACTCTCCCAACCCGGCAAATAACGCCTCGACCTCGGCCTGGTTGCGAATATCGAAGTTGGCATGCCTGTACCTTGAGCCAAGCTCCCTCTTCAGGCGCTGCTGATTCCAGCTGGTGGACGCCTCCGCACCGAAAAAGGCGCTACGCATGTCGTTTTCAATACCCACGACATCGAATCCCAGTTGGGCGAAGAAGCTCGTGGCCTCTGACCCAATCAACCCTGCCGAACCCGTCACGATCACGACGCTCATGCCTGGCCACCCCGCCGCGTGTACCCGCTTCGGCAAGTCTTTGATCTCAACTTGTACATAGTTAGGCTGCACCTTTCCCGCGAAGAACTGCGGGGATTGTTTTCAAAAGAATCTTCAGATCCATCGTCAGCGACCAATGATCGATATAAAAAAGGTCCTGCCGGATCCACTCGTCAAAGCTCGTCTTACTGCGCCCGCTGATCTGCCAGATGCACGTGAGGCCGGGACGCACACTGAAGCGTCGCAACAGCCAGTCTTCCTCAAACTTCGATACATCCCTCTGCGGCAAGGGACGGGGTCCAACCAACGACATCTCCCCGCGAAGCACGTTGAAAAGCTGAGGCAGTTCGTCGATGGACGTCTTGCGCAAGAAGTTCCCCACAGCGGTGACGCGCGGGTCCTGGCCCATCTTGAAGACCGGCCCCGACGCCTCATTCAGCGCCTCAAGATCCGCCTGTCGCGCCTCCGCGTCCACCACCATGGAACGGAACTTGAACATCGGAAACCGTTGCCGGTGCAGGCCATATCGTTGCTGCACAAAAATCACAGGGCCTGCGCTCGTGATGAGAATCGCCGCGGCGGCGGTGATCATGACCGGCGACAAAAGGAGGAGCAGCAGGCCAGCCCCCACGCAGTCGAAGGCCCGCTTAAGGTCTTGCCGCGCATCCGGCACGAAGCTGTGCAACACGCCAAACTCGTGCGGCACGTCGGTGTGCAATCGGGCTCGCGACCGGCCAGTTTCAAAGATGTCCTGCATGTAGTGCGACTCCACGCCGACCGTCTCACAGATCCCAATCACGCGCTGGATCGCGTCGTACTGGGAGCGCATCGGCAAGCCAATCAGCACGATCTCGATCGGGTGCTGCTTCAGCAGCTTGGGCAGCTCGCTGATAGGTCCCAGGTAGGAGTCCTGCTCGGAACGGCCCCCTACATACTCGTCATCAACGCAGCCGTACACCTCCACCCGGGAAGACTGGTTGTGCAGCTTCGCTTTCAGGAGCGCCGCGCGATTGCCCGAGCCCACCACAATGGCGGCCCGCTTGGGCAGCAGCCGCGGCGACAGAGCCGCCGCCACTCCGAATGCAGCCAGGCTGAGCAGCGCCAGCGCGTCAAGACCTACGCCCGCCTCTGCCCCGAGTTGCAAGCTGTGACGCAGGGAACACCGCGTGAGCTCCAAAACGAACAGCACGCAGCCGCAAGCTGTAGCCGCCCAGAAAACCCGTTGCGCTTCTGCAAGCACATCGAGCTTAGGTGTGCGTCTTTGGTACGGTGAGAATCGGTGCCACACGTTCCACACAGCGGCAAGTACGAAGGCCATCAAAAGATGGCGCACCGTCTCCGACCGGTTGATCACAAGCCTCCAGTCCGAAACTGGTGTCCAATGAATCAAACGGAGCCACACGCCGAACAACGCCAGAAACGGAATCAGGCCGCGCACATAGCTGTACGCGCTTCCTTCCCGAAGTTGCCGGTTTCGCAGCCTCTCCAGCACCCGCCGCACACGCTGCTTCAATAAGCTCTCGTTGCCAATCCAGTAACTTCCAGAGGAGGGCGCAAGAAGGGTAGACAGAGGAACTCCGCAGTGCGGGCAAGAGACAAAAAGAAAAAAGTACTGGAGGACCTACTCTGATCGTGCTCCAGTAAGGACTAAGATAAAATCTCAACCGTGAGAGAAAGCAACGCAGAGTCTTCGCGTTGAGCTTTCACAAAGCCGGAATCACTAAAAAGGGCGACTGATCGAAGACTAGCAGAGTCAGACGGCATAAGATGGTTCTCTTTCGTGACTAACTTTGGTTACCTGATGGTGCTTCTTTCTCCTACCTGCAAGCGCACGCGCCCTCTGCTCGCCCCTTAGGGCGGCTGCTTCCGCCACAGCTTCCGGACTGATCCACCGCGCAGACACGATGGGCGCTAAGCTCCTTCCGGCAAAAAGCTCGCCCGCGTAAGGGGAGGGCCCACCACCCGTAAACCGTGATGTGTGTACGCTGCAAGGAGCTTTTCTCGGTCGGGCTCACCCTCCACGTCAACAAGGGGCGCATACTCTGCGAAGAATGCTTCCATGTCGCCCGCGGGATCGTAAACAAGCAGCATGTGAGCCGGCTCCGTTCCCAGCGTGACGAAGGCGTGGGAAACATCGGCCGGCGCCATCAACGCGTCGCCGGCCCTCAGGATCGTTCGATCAGAGCCACACTGCACCCCGATGCTGCCCTTGAGCAGGAAAAAGAATTCGTTCTGGCCAGGGTGCACATGCAACTCGGGTCCGTGGTTGGGTGGCGTGTGGACCTCGATGGCCGCGTATTTCTTGGCAACATCGATCCCGGAGACCTTGGTCGAGAAGGCTTTCTCACCATGGACCAGCCAGACCCCACCAGGCCGTCCCTCCCCGGCGCGAACCGTGAACGCTCCCGCACCCTGCGTAGCGGCGCGTCCGGCAGGGACAATGTGGCTGCGGCCATGGTCGCAGCGGTTGTGGTCAACAGCTTCCTTCTATCGAACGGCTTCGTAGCTTTCACCCTCCAGACCTTCTGAAACGAAGCTAGCCGCGGCGGAAAGAGAAAAATAGTAAATTTGCGACACCTTGCGCCCTTCGATCGGGCGAGGCCGCATGCGCGAGATGGCTCTCTCACCACCGCGCGCGACGACGCGGCAGATCCGGCAATCCCGTTGCACGGATCACTCGGGACCGCATGCGGCGACACGACAAATTCAGTCCCGGCGAGGATCAGAGGACCAGTCGTATAGAACTGTCTGCTTGAAGAGCAGGTCGACCGTGTCGCAAGGAACTGATTTGCTCCACGTAGACCGTCTCCAACTGATGCAAAGTCTCTGTGGGCCTGGCACCCGTAAACTGCGCAAAGTCATGGATCATGTGCATCTGATCGTAGTAGCCGAATCTCTGGGCAACGTCGGCCCACGAGCACGTGTCGCGGCGTGCTTTGTACTCCAGAGCTGCCTCGAACCTGGCGATTCGCGCAAAGAGCTTGGGACGCATGCCTACCTGAGATTGGAACCGCCGCTCAAACTGCCGCACGCTCAAGCCGGCTTTGGCAGCAAGAGCGGGAACGCAAGCACGCCCCCGGCGAGTAAGATCCCTTGCGCCGCGGCAGAAACGCCGTCGAGGCCGGCCGGCCGGAGCGCCAGGGGAAGCAGCGTCTGCTCGACAATGCGCACGCGCTCAGGGAAGGATGAGGCGTTGCCAAGCCTTTCGCCTAACCTCGCCATCGCACTTCCGAGGACAGCCTCTGCCTCCAGATCGCAGTTCGTGATCTCGTTCGTCGGGACGGAGAAAAGACGGTAGAGGCCATCCGGTTGGAACCCGATCACAAAGGTGTCGAGTGCGCCTCGCACTTGCATCTCAAGCCGGCCGTAGGTTTGCGGGCCGACAAGAACGGCTGCCGGAGACTTCCCTACCGTCGCTTCGGCATAATGCAACACATCGGTTCGGTCGGCAAGATCGAAGACAATCATCGGCGCTGGGCGAGCCGGGACCGGATGCACCACGGTTGCTCCCCTGATCCGCACATCGCGCTGAACGTAAAAGCGAACAAACGCCTGGAGGCCCTGAGCAGGTCGGGAGAACAGGCTTACGGGCACGGCCAGAACCTCTCTTCACATGCAGACGAAGCAGGCGGAGATCGTCTCACGGTCTGTCTCCCAAAGCGAAGACCGTCTGGACAGCTCACCCCGCACATTCCAGGAAGATATCAGTGTCGGACGCTGCTCCGGTTGGGTCGGCTATCTGGGTGTGTCACGGATCACACATCGCAAACGCTCACGCAAGCTCAAAGACATCCCCTACTCGATCCGGCTCAACACCCTACTTACCCCTCACCGCGATGACCTCAATCTCCAGCAAAGCCCACGGCGCCGCCAACGCCGCGACCTGAAACGCCGACCGCGCCGGCTTGTTCGGCTGCGCCGTGGTCCCGAAGTACTTGACATACTCGCTCTGCATCCCCGCGAAATCCAGCTTGCCCGTCTTCGGATCCGGCCCCAGGAACACGGTCATCTTCACCACATCGTTCATATCCAGTCCCTGCGCCTGCAACGCCTTCTGGATCTTCGCAAACACGCTCGCCGCCTGTGCCTTCGTGTCCGTCGGGTACACCGCGGCCGTCCCTTTGGCCTTATCCGCAGGCGTAATCGGGTCAGACAACTGCCCACTCAGGTAGTACGTATCTCCCGCCCAAACCCCCGTGGCAATCGGCGACTGATCCGTCTGCACATGGCGCACCTCTGTCTGGGCAGCGCCCACACTCACACCGCAGCAAAGGCTCAGCACCGCTGCCGCACTCCGCGTCAGGTCTCTCATCGTTCCTCCTGTACTTTCAACCCTGTCCTTCAAAGGCAGCGCGCATGGGAACAGGCCTGCGACTGCCTTACGCACCAACAAACGTACTCACCACAAACCTACCCAACCACGGTCCCCACGCCACCACCCAGCCGCGCCGCCTTCACCTGGTCGCTCAGCATCTGCACGGCTCGCAACGCGCTCAACGCCGCACCCTCCTGCCAGGCCACCACGTGGCTACAGTGATCGCCCGCGAAGAGAATTCGTCCATCCGGCTGGAGCAACGTCTCATAC
>CAXUNH010000027.1:0-27098 GCA_964252405.1 uncultured Acidobacteriaceae bacterium
TGGTCACGGGCCGTATCGAGCGCGGCAAGGTGAAGGTGGGCGAGCCCTGCCAGATCGTGGGCTTCCGCGACACGCAGTCGACCACCGTTACCGGCGTCGAGATGTTTAAGAAGCAGCTGGACGAAGGTCTGGCCGGCGACAACGCGGGTCTGCTGCTCCGCGGCACCGCCAAGGATGACGTCGAGCGCGGCATGGTGCTGGCCAAGCCCGGTTCGATTACGCCGCACACGGTGTTCAAGGGTGAGGTGTACGTGTTGTCGAAGGAAGAGGGTGGCCGTCACACGCCGTTCTTCAACGGCTACCGGCCGCAGTTCTACTTCCGCACCACGGACGTGACCGGCTCGGCGAAGCTGCCGGAAGGCACGGAGATGGTGATGCCGGGCGACAACATCCAGCTCGAGGTCACGCTGCATACGCCGGTGGCCATGGAGAAGGGTCTGCGCTTCGCTATCCGTGAGGGTGGCCGTACGGTCGGCGCAGGTACGATCGCTGAGATCATCAAGTAGTTTCAACCTCGAAGAGGGCTGCCGGCGCGCCTAGAGGTATGACGCCCGGCAGCCACTCCCAACCGGTCTTTGAGTACCGCGCGAGAGCGCAGAAAGCAGTTGCACCATGGCACAACAACGCATCCGTATTCGCCTGAAGGCGTATGATTATCGTGTGCTCGACACCTCCACAGGAGAGATCGTCGACACCGCCAAGCGCACGGGCGCACAGGTGGCGGGACCCATTCCGCTGCCGACTGTCAAGAACAAGTACTGCGTTCTGCGCTCGCCTCACGTGGACAAGAAGTCGCGCGAGGCCTTTGAGATCCGCACGCATAAGCGGCTGATCGACATCCTGGAGCCCACGCAGCAGACGGTGGACGCGCTGATGAAGCTCGACCTGCCGGCGGGTGTGGACGTAGAGATCAAGACGGTCACCAAGTAGGTCTGGCGGTCCGGACGGGGAAGCAGATTCCCGGCGGGCATGACAGAAAGAAGAGCAACAGGGACACCTACAGTGCTCAGGCGAAGCGCTGAGCATGATGAGGAGAGAAAGCGATGTCAGTTAACGGGATTCTCGGCAAGAAGATCGGCATGACGCAGGTCTTCGACGACAAGGGGGAGGTTCACCCGATCACGGTGCTCAAGGTGGGCCCGTGTGTGGTGACGCAGCTCAAAACCAAGGCCAAGGACGGCTACGACGCCGCCCAGATCGGCCTGGTCGAGTTTGTGAAGGCCTCGAAGATCAACAAGCCCATGACCGGGCATTTTGCCAAGGCAGAGGCGCCGCCGGTGCGGATGATTAAGGAAGTGGCCATCGACGCGGCAGCCGATGGCACCGATGGTCTGAAGGCTGGCGACCGGGTGATGGTCGACATCTTCAACGACGAGAAGTTTGTGGACGTGATCGGCACCAGCAAGGGACGTGGCTTTGCGGGCGTGGTTCGCCGGCACGGCTTCGGCGGCGGCCCCAAGTCGCACGGTCATATGTTCCAAATCCAGGGATCGATCGGTGCGTCTTCGTTCCCGTCGCGCGTGTTTCCAGGCCAGCGCATGCCCGGCCACTTCGGGACAGACCAGGTGACGGTGCGCAACCTGCGCATTCGCGGCATCGACGCCGAGGAGAATCTTCTGATGGTTGAGGGCGCGGTTCCAGGGCCACGGGACGGCTACGTGATGGTCTCCAAGGCCAAGGCGCCACCGCGGGAACGTCGTGGCTTTGCCGGTGCGGGCACAGTGGATCCGCTGAAGGCTTCGAAGAAGGCCTCGGGCGGTAAGAAGAAGTAGCAAAGCAAGTCGGCAGGTTAGCAAGTCAGCCAGTCAGCGCGGACTCCCTAACGATGCAGCGGCTGACTTGCTGACTGGCTGTACATCAACCTCTGCGCGGAAAACAGACCGGGAACGCAGACGAACAACGGGAAGGGCGAGCCGCACCGATGGCTCGCAAGAGGGTAGAAGGACGATGGCAAACATCGACATCCGCAATCTCAACGGCGACACGACGGGCAGCCTGGAGCTGCATGATGACGTGTTCGGCGGTGAGGTAAATGAGGCGCTTCTGTGGGAGGCGGTGAAGCATTACCGCGCTGCCCTGCGCCAGGGAACAGCCGCAACCAAGAACAAGAAGCTGGTGTCGGGCTCGGGCAAGAAGCTATGGAAGCAGAAGGGCACAGGCCGTGCCCGCGTGGGTTCGGTACGTTCGCCGATCTGGCGGCATGGCGGCACGGTGCACGGACCGCAGCCCCGTAGCTACGACTACCAGTTTCCGCGCAAGAAGCTCTTTGGGGCACTGCGCTCGGCGCTGGCGTCCAAACTGGCCGACGGCAAGCTGACGGTGGTCGAGAACTTCGAAGTCGCCGAGGCGAAAACGAAGCTGTTCCGTCAGGCTTTGGACAAGTTCGAGGCGAAGAAGACGGCGCTGCTGGTGGAGAGCTCACAGCAGTTGAACGAGAAGGTGTACCTGGGCACGCGGAATCTTGCGGGTGTGGAGCTGGTGCTCTCCTCCGAGGTGCATCCCTATGACCTGCTGCGCTATGAGCATGCCATCTTCACGCGGGCTGCCCTTGAGGCGTTGCAGGAGACGCTGGTCAAGAACCTGCCCAAGCGGAGATCCGCCGCGGCTAGCGAACAGAATCAGGAGGCAGCATAATGCCCACTCTGTACACAACGATCGTTCGTCCCCTGATCACGGAGAAGGCGCTGACCACCCGTGAGACCGAGGGAACGTTGGTGTTCGAGGTTGCGGCGAACGCAACCAAGACAGAAGTGAAGCAAGCAGTAGAGAAGCTCTTTAACGTGCGCGTGGCGTCGATTCGCACGGCCAGCGTCGAGGGCAAGGAACGCCGCCGGGGCAAGTTTTCCGGCTACCAGCCTGACTGGAAGAAGGCGTATGTGCGCTTGAAGGCCGGTGAGAAGGTTCCGGACTTCGCGGCGGAGATCTAGTTGTTTCGTTCCTAGGGCTTCGTTGTTGGTGAGCAGGTCAATTTCTCTCACGAACAACGGGGAACTAGCCACTAGGAACCCTAAAAGACATGTATCGTGCTTCGGCGAT
Organism: uncultured Acidobacteriaceae bacterium; assembly: GCA_964252405.1. Taxonomy (GTDB): domain Bacteria; phylum Acidobacteriota; class Terriglobia; order Terriglobales; family Acidobacteriaceae; genus Granulicella. The sequence goes on from CAXUNH010000027.1 coordinate 3,037, forward strand.
CCGGGGCGCGGCAGGCAAGGATAAAAGAGATGCCGATTAAGAGTTTTCGACCGATCACCCCGACGCTTCGCTTCCAGACGAAGCTGGTGAACGACGACATCACGACGGACAAGCCGCACAAGCCATTGCTGGCACCCAAGCAGCGCACCGGTGGACGTAACTCCACGGGCATGCTGAGCATTCGGCACCAGGGCGGCGGCCACAAGAAGCAGCTCCGGTTGATTGACTTCAAGCGCGACAAGTACGGTGTTCCCGGCACGGTGGCGACGATCGAATATGATCCGAACCGCTCGGCACGTATCGCGCTGATTCACTACAAGGATGGCGAGAAGCGCTACATCGTGCAGCCTGTCGGGCTGAAGGTGGGTCAGACTATCATGAGCGGCCCCGAGGCCGACATCCTGGTCGGCAATGCGTTGCCGCTGCGCAACATTCCGGCTGGTACCACGGTGCACAACATCGAGCTTCGTCCCGGCAAGGGAGCGCAGATGGCCCGTTCGGCTGGAGCGCAGGTGCAGTTGGTTGCCAAGGAAGGCGAGTATGCCCTCCTGAAGCTGCCTTCGGGGGAGACTCGGCGCGTGCTGGTGGATTGCATGGCGACCATCGGCCAAGTTGGCAACACCGATCACGAGAACGTGACCATCGGGAAGGCCGGCGCGAATCGCTGGCGCGGCATTCGTCCTGCAAACCGCGGTGTTTCGATGAATCCGGTCGACCACCCGCACGGTGGTGGTGAAGGCAAGACCTCGGGCGGCCGGCATCCGGTGACTCCGTGGGGTCAGCCGACGCGTGGCTACAAGACCCGCAACAACAAGCGCACGGATGTGTTCATCGTACAGCGGCGTAATAAGGGCAAGTAAGAAACAGGGCCCAGGGCGTGAGTGCCCCGGGTACGGATGAGAGCAGCGCCCGGAGAGGTCTTCGCAGCCGTCAGGCGAGGGAAGTAGGGCAAAACCAAGTCGCGGATGCTTCTCACGCGATTCGTTGTATCGAGTACTGGGAGTAAACATGGCACGCTCTGCAAAGAAAGGCCCGTTCATCGACACGCACCTGATGGTGAAGATCGAGACGATGAACGCAGCCAACGACAAGAAGGTGATCCGCACCTGGTCACGCCGGTCGACGATCCATCCGGATATGGTCGGCCACACGATTGCGGTACACAACGGAAAGAAGTTCATCCCGGTGTACTGCACGGAGAACATGGTCGGGCACAAGCTCGGTGAGTTCGCTGCTACCCGCACGTTTAAGGGTCACACGGCCAAGGCCGGCGATACGTCGAAGGCGAAGTAACGACCAGGCGGGGCGGCGTTCGCCCCCCTCGTACTATGGCCTTTTCGGGCCGATAAGGATTGCACAATGGCAAACACGACAACAATCCCTGAGTTTCGCGCAGAAGCGCGGTTCCAGCGCTCCAGTCCGCAAAAGACCAAGCTGGTGCTGGACCTGATCAAGGGCAAGCGCGTGGAAGCAGCACTGAACATCGTGGCTTTCACGCAGAAGAAGATGGCGCCCGTCGTTGAAGGCGTACTGCGCTCCGCTGTACAGAACGCGCTGTACCTGTCGGAGGAGCGCGGTCTGGACATTGATGTGGACAACCTGATCGTGAAGACCGCCGTGGCGAATGGAGGTCCCCGCCTGAAGCGGCTCCGTCCTGCGCCGATGGGCCGGGCATTCCGGTACCAGCGCCGTCTCACGCACATCGTGATCACCGTAGCCGAGAAGAAGCCTGCGGAGACCACAGCTTCGGGTGAGGACGCCTCCGCGGCGACCATCGCCGGCCGTAGCGCGCGCAAGCCCGGGGCCAAGAAGGCAGCCGGCAAGAAGACGGCTGCGAAGAAGGCCGTCGCGGCATAACGAGATTGGAACCAAGCCGCGCCGGCTCAACCGGCCTACGGCGTGAAAGAAGAAGGAAGCTATGGGACAAAAAGTCCATCCGTATGGATTCCGCCTCGGCGTCAACAAGCCGTGGAAGTCGCGCTGGTTCATTGAACGCGGCTACGACAAGTTGCTGGTCGAGGACGTCAAGCTGAAGGCCGAGCTGCGCGAGAAGCTGAAGCAGGCGGGTGTCTCGTCCGTCGAGGTCGAGCGTCCGGGTAATAAGCTGCGGCTGATCATCCGCACCGCGCGTCCGGGCATCATCATCGGACGCAAGGGCGCGGAGATCGACAAGCTCAAGGCAGACCTGCAGAAGCGGACAAACCGCGAGGTGTTTATCGACATCCTCGAGGTGAACAAGCCGGAGCTGGATGCGCAGCTGGTGGCAGAGAACATTGCGCTGCAGTTGGAAAAGCGTGTTTCATTCCGCCGCGCGATGCGCAAGAGCGTGGATTCGGCGCTGCGCTTCGGCTGCAAAGGCATCAAGGTTCGTGTTTCGGGCCGCTTGAACGGCAACGAAATCGCACGGTCCGAGTGGTATCTCCAGGGCCGGCTGCCGCTGCATACGCTGCGTGCGGACATCGACTACGGCTTTGCGGAAGCGAAGACGACCTACGGTGTGATTGGCGTGAAGACGTGGATCTACCGTGGCGACATCTACGAACAGCGCAAGCGCCGCGAGCAGCCCGCAATCACCACGGGCGCGTTCTAAACGGTTAGCTTCAGGAGACGAGGTCGTTGGGGTTCCCCTCGGCCTTGTTTTCCGGTATACTTTTCTAGTTTGGCCCTGAGTCTGTTGCGCCTCTCCGCAGGCAGCGACAGAGACCCCGGTCAGCGTCTTCGCGGTACAGCGATCCAGCTTTTTTGGGATCTCTTCTCCTCGTTCTCGCCCCTCAGTGCTGTTGTTTTGTTTGGCTCCGGCCAGCCGCCCACCACGGGCACGTAAGGAACACAAAATGCTTCTACCCAAGAAGGTTAAGTACCGCAAGCAGCAGCGCGGTCGCATGAAGGGCAAGGCTTGGCGCGGCTCCGAGATCGCCTTTGGTGACTATGGTCTCAAGGTGATGGAGTGTGGCTACATCACCGACCGGCAGATTGAGGCTTCACGTATCGCGATGACGCGCTTCATCAAGCGTGGCGGCAAGGTATGGCTGCGCTTGTTCCCGGACAAGCCCATCACGAAGAAGCCGGCCGAAACCCGTATGGGTAAGGGCAAGGGCGCTCCGGATCATTGGGTTGCGGTTGTTCGGCCCGGCAAGCTGCTCTTCGAGATGGAGGGTGTGCCGGTGGACGTGGCCAAGGAAGCGATGCGTTTGGCTAGCCACAAGCTTCCGCTCAAGACGACCTTTGTGGTGCGTCCTGGCGCTTCGCTTGAGGTCTCGGCGAAGTAGATTTGTAGCAACCGCGAGTTAAGCGGACCAAGTTTCGGTTAGGAAGTCAGTTATGGAACTCGACAAGATTCGTGGACTGAGTGAAGAGGAGTTGAAGGGCGAGGAGGCCAGGACGGCCGAGCAGCTCTTCCGCATTCGCTTCGCCAAGAGCCTGGGCAAGCAGGAGGGCATCGGCAAGATCCGGAGCCTGAAGAAGGACGTTGCCCGTTTCAAGACCATCGCCCGCGAGCGTCAGCTCGCCCAGCAGAAGGCAGGGAAGTAACCATGGCCGATACCACTGTGAATTCGACAGCGACGCCCGAGACAGCTCCGGCACGCCGTAACGAGAAGGTCGGCAACGTTGTTTCGACCAAGATGAGCAAGACCATTGTGGTCGAGATCGAGATGCGCAAGGCGCACCCGAAGTACAAGCGGGTGATGAAGTCCAACAAGAAGTTCTACGCGCACGATGAGCAGAACTCGGCGCGTGTGGGCGATGTTGTTCGCATCCGCGAGACGCGTCCTTTGTCAAAGCTGAAGCGTTGGACGCTTGAAGAGATTATTCGCCGCTCGTCGTTGGCGAACCTGGATGAGAAGCCGGTTGCAGCGGCGCAGTAGGTACTAAGAGTGACGCCCGGGCTCACGCCTGGCGATCGGATTACGGGAGAAGCACTATGGCAGTTCAAATGCGCACGATGCTGGACGTCGCCGACAACTCCGGCGCGCGCAAGCTCCAGATGATCCTGCCGCTCGGCGGCGGGCTCGGTAAGAAGGCTGGTCTGGGTGACGTCGTCACCGCAGCAGTCAAAGAAGCGTCGCCGGATGGCACGGTCAAGAAGGGCAAAGTGGTCAAGGCCGTGATCGTGCGGACGCGCAAGGAGTACCGGCGCCGGGACGGCACCTACATCCGCTTCGACCAGAATGCGGCTGTAGTAATCAATGACGCGAACGAACCCGTCGGCACGCGCGTCTTTGGACCGGTGGCGCGTGAGTTGCGCGAGAAGAAGTTTTTGAAGATCGTGTCGCTAGCACCGGAAGTGATCTAGTTCCATCAGCGGATTCCGGCTCCGACAGACTGCCGAGGCCAAAGAAGAAAAGAGATGTGGGATGGCAAAGATTAAGCGGAATGATCAGGTTCTTGTGATCGCCGGCAAGGACAAGGGTAAGACCGGGCGCGTGCTGCGCGTGATCACGGACAAGAATCGCGTGCTGGTTGAGGGTGTGGGGATTGTGACCAAGCACAAGAAGCCGACGCAGACATCGCAGGGCGGCATCTTGAAGCAGGAAGCGCCGATCCACATCTCGAACGTGATGCTGGTGGATTCGGAAGGCAATCCGACGCGTGTCGGCTACCGCTTCGAAGGGGATACCAAGATTCGGGTCGCCCGGTCGAACAATGGGGACATCACGGAGCAGAAGCTTCAAAAACGGTAAGGCGCCGCGGGACAGGGCGAAACTGAGCACCCCACGCAGCGGTAGACGGCGTTCAAAGAAGCACTTGCCAACCCGGCACCGTGGAGAAGGAAGAAGAAGATGGCAGCAAGGCTGAAGGAAAAGTACGCCAGTGAGATCAAGTCGCAGCTCCAGAAGGAGCTAGGGCTTGAGAACGTGATGGCTGTGCCCAAGATTGAGAAGATCGTCATCAACATGGGCATCGGCGAAGCGACGCAGAACAACAAGATTGTCGACCCACTTGTATCGGACCTGGGCGCGATCACGGGCCAGAAGCCGGTGATCACCAAGGCGAAGAAGTCGATTGCGGCCTTCAAATTGCGCGAAGGAATGCCGATCGGCGCGATGGTGACGCTGCGCGGCGATGCGATGTACGAGTTCCTCGATCGTTTGATCTCGGTGGCTCTGCCCCGCGTGCGCGACTTCCGCGGCGTGAGCGCCAAGAGCTTTGACGGCCGCGGCAACTACACCCTGGGCCTTCGCGACCAGCTGATCTTCCCGGAGATCGATTATTCCAAGGTGGAAAAGACCAAGGGCATGAACGTCACGATCGTGACCACGGCCAAGGACGACAACAGCGCGCGGGCCCTGCTGCGCTTCTTCGGCATGCCCTTCCGCCAGGGCGCGTAACGGTTCGTCTTCGGACAGACCAGAAAGAGCAGACTTATGGCAACGACAGCAAAGCGCGTCAAAGACGCACGTAAACCGAAGTTCAAGTCCCGCCAGCACAATCGCTGCCAGCTCTGCGGCCGCCCACGGGCGTTTTTGCGCAAGTTTGGTATCTGCCGTTTGTGTTTCCGCGGCCTGGCGCTCAAGGGTGAGATCCCGGGCGTCGTGAAGTCGAGCTGGTAAGACAGTAAACCTGCCCGGCGATTGCAGCAGAATCGCCCTGCATGAAAGGTTCGGCCCTACCAAGGGCCACAGCCATTTCCGCTGGTTCTCCCCGCCTGTGATGCACAGACTCGGAGCGAACGGGGAATGAAAGGAAACAGATGAATCTGACCGATCCGGTAGCAGACTTCCTTACCCGCATTCGCAATGCGCACAATGCCCGTCACCAGAAGCTGGACGTTCCCGCTTCGCGCCTGAAGGCGGAGGTCGCGCGCATTCTCAAGGAAGAGGGCTACATCTCGAACGTGAAGCCCGTTGAAGAAGAGGGGCGTCAACTTCTGCGCGTGTACCTGAAGTATGGCGTGAACAATGAGCCGGCAATTCGCGATCTGAAGCGCGTGTCCAAGCCTGGGTGCCGCGTGTACATCGGCAAGGATGAGATCCGTCGCGTTCAGGGTGGCTTGGGTATCTCGATCATGACCACGCCGCGCGGTGTCATGACAGGTCGTCAGGCGCGCCGCGAAGGTGTTGGCGGCGAGATTCTCTGCGAAGTCTGGTAGTTTTCCGGCCTGCTTCGGTGGGCCGCCGCATTTTGTTTCAGGGCAGTGAGAGCTGCCGGCTGCAGTGGAACGGCGTTGAGCGATCGGCCCCGCGACTCGCAAGCCACGAAGGATTCTGACGATGTCACGTATTGGACTTAAGCCGATCACGCTTCCCGCAGGTGTGAAGTACACGGTGGATGGAAGCAACGTTCTGGTCGAGGGGCCAAAGGGCAAGGTCTCGGCGCTTGTTCCCCAGGGAATCACGCTAAAGCAGGACAACGGCGTGCTCACGGTGGAACGCCAGAACGATTCGCAAAAGGCACTGCATGGGCTCGCCCGGGCCTTGGTGTTCAACGCGGTTGAAGGCGTTACCAATGGCTGGAAGAAGGAACTCGATGTGGTCGGCATTGGGTACCGCGTGGAGATGAAGGGCAAGAGCACGGTCGTGTTCACGCTCGGCTACTCGCACGTGATCGAGTTTCCGCTACCGACCGGCATCGATGTGGCCATCGACCCGAAGCAGACGCACGTCACCGTTTCGGGCATCGACCGGCAGAAGGTCGGCCAGGTTGCCGCCGATATGCGGTCCCTGCGTAAGCCGGATCCCTACAAGAACAAGGGCGTACGGTACTCCGACGAGAAGCTGAAGAAGAAGGTCGGCAAGACCGGCGCTAAGTAAATCAGAGGCCGCTGAGAGATCAGCGGTCGCTCACCGAACGTCGTCAGAGGCTGGCGACGTCTTTAGGAAGGAAGATCATTATGATTTTGGCTCCTCGTCGTAACCAGATTCGTCAGCGGGTGCATGACCGCATCCGTGCCAAGATGTCGGGTACAGCGGAACGGCCGCGTCTGAACGTGTACCGGTCGCTGAACCACATCTACACACAACTGATCGATGACGCGAATGGCGTCACGATCGCCTCTGCGTCGACTGTCACCAAGAAGGGCGAAGAGCGCAAGGCAGGCGGCAACGTCGAGGCAGCGAAGACCGTAGGCAAGCTGATCGCGGAGCGCGCACAGGCTGCCGGCGTGAAGAAAGTCGTTTTCGACCGCGGTGGCTACCTGTATCACGGCCGCATCAAGGCGCTGGCGGATGCCGCCCGCGAGGCCGGTCTGGAGTTCTAAGTCGCTGAACCGGCGAAGACCGGAAAGCAGATTTCCTGGCAGTAAGTGTCTGGAGATCGTTACAGAAGAGCAGCGGAGAACGCTGCAGTCCCGGACCGGTGTGCCGGGAAGAAATACAAAGGATAGCGATGGCGATGAAGCGTAGACTCGACGGAAATCGGATGAACCTCAAGGATGAGGTCGTCAGCATTAATCGCGTGACCAAGGTGGTCAAGGGCGGTAAGAACATGAGCTTTGCGGCTCTGGTCATTGTCGGCGACCCGAGCGAGGGCGTTGTGGGTTACGGTTCCGGCAAGGCGAAGGAAGTGCCGCAGGCGATCCGGAAGGGCATCGAAGCGGCGAAGAAGAACCTGATCAAGGTGAACATGACCCAGACGACCATCCCGCACCAGGTGCTCGGGCACTTCGGATCGGGTGAAGTTCTGCTGAAGCCCGCGCCGGAAGGTACGGGAGTGATCGCCGGCAAGACGGTTCGTGCGGTGATGACGGCCGCCGGGGTGCAGAACGTGCTGACCAAGAACATCGGATCGGCCAATCCACACAACGTGATCAAGGCAACCTTCGATGCGCTCACCCAGCTCCGCGACAAGCAGGAAGTTGCGACGTTGCGCGGCAAATCGATCGACGAGCTGTAGAAGCAGGAAATAGGGAACAGGGAAGCAGCAAGTAGCAGCAGTGGATCGCTGTGCTTCTTCTTCTCACCGCAAGGGGCCCTGGCCTCGGAGACACTGAAATGGCAAGCGAGACAAAGATCAAGATCCAGTATTTCCGCTCGCAGATCTGCACGCCGGTAAAGCACAAGCTCGTCGTCAAGGGCCTGGGCTTTACGCGGTTGAACCAGATTGTGGAGCGCGAAGACACTCCCTCGATCCGTGGCATGGTGAAGAAGATCCCTCACCTCGTCCGTATCGTCGAGTAGTCGTTACCTGCCCTCTGTTCGGGGGCCGAATGCGAGTCGGTCCTGTGCCAACAGGGAATCCGGCGTTAGCGAGGACATCATGGCAAAGAATTTAAGCAATCTGCGGGCGCCCAAGGGGGCGAACAGCAACAAGAAGCGTGTGGGCCGCGGTATGGGCTCGGGTATCGGTAAGACCTCCGGACGCGGCCATAAGGGTCAGCGTTCGCGCTCAGGGTCGCGCATGATGCGTGGCTTTGAGGGCGGTCAGATGCCGCTGCATCGTCGCATGCCGAAGCGCGGCTTCACGAACATCTTCCGGACCGAGTACTTCGTTCTTGGCCTGGACAAGATCGCGCAACTGGGCGAGACCGAGTTGACGCTGGAAGTGCTGCAGAGCCGTGGTGTGGTGAAGGGTCGCAAGCTGGTCAAGGTGTTGGCCAATGGCGAGCTGACCTCGGCAGTCACTGTGTACGCCCATAAGTTCTCCGCGGCAGCACAGAAGGCGATTGAAGCCGCCGGCGGTCGGGCGGTCGTGATTGGTACGGAACCCGCTGCAGTTTAGTTTCGATTGGGCCGGGGCGTACGCGCTCCGGCCTTCGTGTATCCGGTTCGCAGATCCCGTCTTCCGGAGTAAAATAGTCGCGAATAGCCGCTCCGCTCAGGCAACCTCTGCGCTGCGTCTCTCCGCACCTCGCTTTCTTTAAGGCCATCGCTTCGATGCTCGAGAAATTTTCCAACATCTTCCGTCTGCCGGATCTGCGTAAGCGCATCGGCTTCACTCTGGGGCTGCTCGCGGTGTATCGCATCGGCTTTCACATCCCAACGCCGGGTGTGAACGCCGATATGCTTGCGCAGTTCTTCAACCAGAATGCGGGATCCGCGCTGGGGTTGCTGGACCTGTTTGCCGGCGGCAATCTGCGCAAGTTTACGATCTTCGCGCTTGGCATCATGCCGTACATCACGGCCTCGATCATCTTTCAGCTGCTGACAGTGGTGTATGAGCCTCTGGCGAAGCTGCAGAAGGAAGGCGAGGTGGGCCGGCGCAAGATCACGCAGTGGACCCGTTACGTAACGGTGTTGCTGGCTATCGTACAGAGCTTCTTTATCTCCATCCCGTTGACCTCGCAGGGCATGGTCACGATCCCGAAGGTCGCGTTCGTGCCGCTTTGCGTCGTAACGCTCACGTGCGGAACGGCCTTCATCATGTGGCTGGGCGAGCAGATCACCGACCGCGGCGTCGGCAACGGGATGAGTCTGCTGATCTTCACCGGGATCGTCGTCGGTCTGCCTGGCGGCATCAGCGAGCTGTACCAGAAGGCTGTGACGGGCGCCTGGGGTGCGTTTACGCCCATCGCGATTCTGCTGCTGGTCGGCTTGATGATCGCTGTTGTGGCCTTCATCATCTTTGTCGAGAAATCCGAGCGCCGAATCCCGATCCAGTCTGCCAAGCGCGTAGTGGGGCGGTCCATTCGGCAGGCCTCCAGCTCCTTCCTCCCGCTGAAGGTGAACTCGGGTGGCGTGATGCCGGTCATCTTTGCGGCGTCGATCCTTTCCGCTCCTCTGCTGTTGGCGAACATCAGCCTGTTTGGCTCAGGGCCTCTGCGGGATACGGCCTTTCTTGGGCCGGTGTTCCGGGCGTTGGCGCCTGCGGAGCCCTGGTATGAAGTCGTCTACATCGCGGCGATCGTCTTCTTTGCCTACTTCTACATCTCGATCATCTTCCGGCCGGACGACATCGCCGACAACATGCGGAAGTACGGGTCGTTCATTCCCGGCATTCGTCCCGGAAAGCGGACCTCGGACTTCATCAACGATGTGCTGACACGGATCACGCTGGTTGGGGCGATCTACCTGATCATCATTTCGATCATTCCGCAGTTGCTGATTTCGGGCATTCACTTCAATCATCTCTGGCTGGTTGGCGGAGTCTTTGACCGGCTGCCGACGTGGGTGACGAACGGCCTGGGCGTACGGTTCTACTTCGGCGGCACCAGCCTGCTGATCGTTGTGGGTGTGGCGATGGACACGGTGCAGCAGATTGAAGCGCAGTTGATCATGCGTCACTACGAAGGCTTCTCGCCGAAGGCGAGCCGCCGACTGGCGCGGCGCTGGTAATCGACAACTCTTTGCTTCCTATGCGCAGGCGCGAGCGTAACCCGCTCCGCCTGCGTTGTTCTGTGGACGGATGATTTTGCAGGAAATGAGCTTGGCTGAACAAGACGCAATGATGACGGAGTTTACGCCTGGCCCTGTGCTGCTATTGGGGGCTCCGGGTGTCGGCAAGGGAACGCAGGCCAAGCGCCTGATGGCGGAGTTTGGCATTCCGCAGATCTCCACCGGTGATCTGCTGCGGGAGCACCGCAAGCGCCATACCAAGCTGGGCCTACTGGCCGACGAGTTGATGACCCAGGGCAAGCTGGTCCCTGACGAGCTGGTGAATGACATGGTGGCGGACCGGCTGATGATGCCGGATACGCAGCGGGGCTACATTCTGGATGGCTACCCTCGGACGCTGAACCAGGCGGAGTGGCTGGACGAGTACATCACGAGTGAACACGGGGACGCTGCGGAGCCGGCCGATGCGGTCGCTGGGCCGCTGCCGAAGTTGCCGGTGGTGGCGATCCACCTTGTGGTGGATCAGCGTGTGTTGCTGGAGCGGATTACGGGAAGACGTATCTCCCCGACGGGAAACATCTATAACATCTACACCAATCCGCCCAAGGTTCCCGGGATCTGCGATATCGACGGGGGTCCCTTGACGCAACGCGCGGACGACAGCGAAGAGGTCTTCCACGAGCGCATGAAAGCGTTCGAGGCACAGACGGCGCCCGTGATCGAGTACTACCGCACCCACGGCAATCGCTTTGCTGAGGTCGATGGCGACCGTTCGATGGACGAGGTGACTGAAGGGATTCGATCGATGCTGCTGCGGATGCGGCAAGGGGATTGAGCGCGGCTGGAGCGAGGCGTTCGCGGCCTCAGGGCATCTAAAAAACTATGGCGATTCTGATTAAATCCGCGGCCGAGATTGAGAAGATGCGCGTCTCGGGCAGGGCGCTTGCCCAGGTGCATGAGGCTGTGCGCGGCGTGGTGCGTGTAGGTGCGACGACCATGGATCTGGAGCGGGCCGCGGCGGCCAAAGTGGACGAGCTCCGGGTGGTGTCGGCGTTCAAGGGGTACCACGGGTATCCGGCTGTGCTGTGCACCTCGGTGAACAACGAGGTCATCCATGGGATTCCGAGCGACAAGCGAGTTCTGCGGGATGGCGATATCGTGTCGATCGACTGCGGCGTTGTTGTGAATGGGTTTTACTCCGATCGAGCGATGAGCTACGCGGTAGGGACACCCAGCCCTCAGGCAAAGAAGCTGCTGGAGGTGACCGAGGCTTCGCTCTACGCGGCGATCAGGAAGGCGTTGCCGGGGGGGCGGTTGGGGGATATTGCCTGGGCGGTGCAGAGCATGTGCGAGGCCGAGGGGTATGGCGTAGTGAAGGAGTTCGTCGGGCATGGGATCGGCAAGAGCATGCACGAGGATCCGCAGGTGCCCAATGTGGGCAATCCGGGAAAGGGCCCACGGTTGAAGCCCGGGATGGTCCTGGCGATTGAGCCGATGATCAACCTGGGCTCGGCGGACGTGAAGGTGCTGGAGGACGGCTGGACGGCGATCACGGTGGACGGCAGCCTGAGCGCGCACTTTGAGCATACGGTGGCCATCACCAAGGATGGGCCGCTGATCCTGACGCAGTGAGGAGGGTACCCCGTCCCCCTGTTTCCGCAAAGTACATCCGATACGGGACTTAGGCCTGGACTTTGCAACCTTTGGGGATGCCGTCTGCAACTCCGCCCAGAGGGCGATTTGGGTGGAGAAGGCAGGGCCGCCTATGGTACTCTCGGCGCGCGTGAGCGCATTTGGGGAGGCGTGGGAATGGCTGAAGGAACTTTGCCGCAGGATGTTTTAAGCGGGATGCAGGAGACCAACGACCGGTTTTGCCGTGAGGCGATCGAGGGCGGCGACGCGAGCGCGTTTGAGCGGATCTACACCCGGGACGCGAAGGTCTTGCCGCCGGGAGCGCCGATCGTTGAGGGCATGGAGGCGATCAAGGGCTTCTGGCAGCAGGCGATCGCAGGAATGGGTCTGAGTGCCGCCAAGCTGACCTCGGTGACCGCGGAGAGGTGCGGGGAGAGCGTTGTGGAGATCGGCCATGCCGAGTTGTCGCTGAAGGATGGCGTGGTGATCAAGGGCAAGTACATCGTCCACTGGAAGCAGGAGAACGGCGGATGGCGCTGGGATAAGGACATCTGGAACGCGGATTGAGTGAGAGATCTTCTTCCCCGCGCCAAACGGGCTTTTAGCACCGAAACGACAATCCCGCAGATCTGATTCTGCCAGCCTCGACGCGCGACTTGACCACAGAGCAGGGTGAGGACCAGTGGATGTCGGCGGTGCTGTGAAGTCAGAGGTGTTCACGGTGGGCGTGACATTGGCAAGCCGAGTCTGCCTGATGCGTGACCGGTTGAACGGCCGGCTTCGAGAGGCGAAGGCGGAGTCACTGGCAGACTGTGTTTCTGCTCGGCTTTTCCTTAGGAGCGGATCCTCGCGCATCGAGAGCGTGTTTGTTCGATCGGCGCGAGGGGAAGTCAAGGCAAGCCTGCTGATCTGTCATGGGATAGGCGAGATTGTTGAGCATTGGCGGCCTGTGCAGCGGCTCTTGGCGGAGCAGGGTGTTGCCTCGCTGGTATTCGACTATGCGGGTTATGGGCGAAGCACTGGGCGCCCCCGGCAGAGCGCATGTGAAGCGAACGCGCTCGCTGGTTACGAAGAGCTTTGTCGTCAGGTGCCGGGCGTGCCGATATCGCTGCTTGGGTTCTCGCTGGGCAGCGGCGTGGCTTGCGCCGTGATGCGGCGAATGCAATTGACGCGGCTGGTTTTGTGCGCTGGCTTCACTTCGTTCCAAGGCGCGGCGGGACGGATCGGCGTACCGCAGTGGCTGGCACCACGCATCTGGGACAACGAAGAGGCTTTGCGGGACTGCCGTTTGCCTGTGCTGCTGATGCACGGCGACCGAGATGCTCTGTTTCCGGTGAGCATGGCCGAGCGGCTGCAACAGGCCGCTGGACGGGATGCACAGTTGGTTGTGTGGCCGGGTTTAGGACATGAGGATACGTACTTCCGGCCAAGATTCGACTACTGGAAGACGGCGGCCAGGAGCGTTTCGCCCTGAATGCCTTGAGGATGAGCCGGTATCTTGGGCCGTCACTGACGCTTACTTGTTGTCGCTGAGGAACTGGCCGATCTCGTCGAACTCGGCCTGGGAGAGGCGGAAGTCGGCGGCGGGAAGGATGCCTTCGACTTGCTGCGCGTTGCGGCCGCCTACGATGGCGCCGGTGACCGCGGGGTGGTGGAGGGTCCAGGCGATGGCGACAACGCCGGCTTCTACGTTGTGACGGGCGCCTATTTGTTTGAGGAGGTCGGCAAGTTTCAGGTTCTGGGAGAGCTGGGGTTCCTGGAACTCTTTGCGGTTGCGGCGGTGGTCGTCTTCGGGCATGGCCTGGATGCGTTCGCGGGTCATGGCGCCGGTGAGCAGGCCGCTTTGCATGGGCGAGTAGTTGATGACGCCGATGTTGTGCTCTTCGCAGAAGGGCAGGATGTCGGCTTCGACCTTGCGGTTGAGTATGGAGTAGGGCGGTTGCAGGCTGGTGATGGGGGCGATCTTCTGGACGCGCTTCATCTGCTCGACGTTGAAGTTGGACACGCCCAGATAGCGGATTTTGCCTTCCTTCTGGAGGTCGGCCATGGTCCCCCAGCCCTCTTCGATCTCGTTTTCGGGGTTGGGCCAGTGGATCTGGTAGAGGTCGATGGCGTCCACGCCAAGGCGCTGGAGGCTGGCCTCGCACTCCTGGCGGACCTTTTTGAGTGAGTTGACGATCTTGCGGGCGTCCGGGCCTTCCGTAGCCCAGGTCATGGAGTTCTTGGTGAAGACAAACGGTTTCTCGCGGGTCTGTTTCAGGGCTTGACCAACGATCTCTTCGGAGTGGCCAAGGCCGTAGACGGCGGCGGTGTCGATCCAATTCATGCCGCCCTCGAGGGCACGACGGATGGCGGCGAGGGAGTCGTTGTCGTCCTGGGCGCCCCAGGCGTACTGCCAATTACCGCCGCCGATCGCCCAGGCGCCGAAGCCGATCGAGGTGAGGTGCATGTCAGAGTTGCCGAGCTGTTTTGTTTGGCCGAGAGTTGCTGTGTTCATGGAGGTTAGGATGCAGACGGAGTGAGGCTGGCCTTCGCCGTGAGGTTTTGGCGGCATCAATTCAGGGCCGCATCGCATCGAAAGCGAAGGAATCAGACAGAGTGGAGGCTGGTGCGTTATGGCAGCAGCGACGAGTGCAGGTGGACGCCGTTCGCGTGTGGTGATTGTGGGTGCCGGTTTTGCGGGCATCCATGCCGCGCAGGGGCTCGGCAAAGCGGGGGTGGACGTAACGGTGCTGGACCGGCGAAATCACCATACTTTCCAGCCCTTGCTGTACCAGGTAGCGCTGGCCGTGTTGTCGCCGGGAGATATTGCGCAGCCGATCCGGTCGATTTTGCGGGACAACCGCAACACCGAAGTGCTGATGGATGAGGTGGTGGGATTCGACACGGCGGCGCGCCGGGTGCATGTCAAGAGTGGCGCCGAAATCGTTTACGACTACCTGATTGTGGCCACGGGAGCGACGCACAGCTACTTTGGCCATGACGATTGGGCACCGCTGGCCCCGGGGCTGAAGACGGTGGAGGACGCCACGGAGATTCGGCGGCGTGTGCTGCTGGCGTTCGAACTGGCGGAACGGCAGAAGCTGGAGACGGGATCGCATCCGCCGTTGAACTTCGTGGTGATCGGGGGAGGACCGACCGGTGTGGAGCTGGCAGGAGCGATCTCCGACATTGCGCGGCTGTATATGACGAAGGATTTTCGGCACATCGATCCAGGCTCGGCCAATGTGATGATCCTGGAGGGATCGCCGAGCATTCTAGCGGCTTATCCGCCGGATCTGCAGCAGAAGGCCGTGGACCAGTTGTCGAAGCTGGGGGTGACGTGCAGAACGAACTCGCATGTGACGGAGGTCGGACCGGGTTATGTGAAGGTCGGGGACGAGCGCATTGAGAGCGTTTGCACGCTGTGGGGCGCAGGCGTGCAGGCCTCGCCGCTGGGCAAGATGCTGGGCTTCGAGACGGACAAGCGTGGCTGCGTGTTCGTGGACGGGCACCTGAACCCGCCGGGTCACCCGGAGATCTTTGTTTTGGGCGACCTGGCGCACTTTGAGCAGGATGGCAAACCCGTACCTGGCGTGGCGCAACCGGCGATGCAGATGGGCGACTATGCCGCGAAGCGGATCACGCTGCTGCAGGAGGGTGAGGTGGCGGCTGCCAAGCAGAAGCCCTTCCGGTACTTCGACAAGGGCGATATGGCGACCATTGGGCGCAAGGCGGCGGTGGCGCGGGTGGCGTGGCCGTTCCATGCGCACCTTGGCGGCTTTCTTGCATGGATGATGTGGCTGGTGGTGCACATTTTCTTCCTGATCGGGCTTCGTAACCGGCTGAGCGTGTTCCGGAGCTGGTTCTGGACGTATGTGACGCTGCGGGATGGTGTGCGGCTGATTGTGGGGTCGCAGGATCTGCCCGGGTGGGGGAAGCTGGCGGCTGCGCCATCGCCGGATACTTCGTTAACGCCTTCGACAAGTTCGGGGGCTGGGGAGCCGGCGGTGGCCCCGGCGGCGAGCTGAGGGACAGCCCGCGCCTCGGGTGCCGCAGGCTCCGCCACTGTCTGTGCTGTGGCCTGCGAGCAGCGGTCTCTGACGAAACCAACATTTTTCAGTGGGATGTCTGGGCTGGTTTTCGGGTGTTGGGACGACAGACACCGTAACGTCGCAGAAGAGCATCCATGCTGCATGTGGGCCAGGGCTCACAGGCAGGGAGCAGCAGGGTGATGGCTCAGGCAGTGGATGTGAAGGGCCGCAAGGTTCGCTATGCGGTGGTTGGTATCGGCTGGATCTCACAGACGGCGATGCTTCCGGGGGTGGGGCACACGGGCAACAGCGAGGTGGTTGCGTTTGTGAGCGGGCATGAGGACAAGGCCGCAAAGGTTGGCGAGAAGTACGGCATATCGGCGCTCTACAGCTATGAAGAGTATGACGACCTGCTGGCGTCGGGGACGATCGATGCGGTGTACCTGGCAACGCCGAACTTCGATCATGTGGACCTGTCGGTGCGGACGCTGAAGGCTGGCATTCATCTGCTGTTGGAGAAGCCGATGGCGGTTTCCGTGGAGCAGTGTGAGCAGATGATCGCGGCGTCGGAGGCATCCGGGGCGAAGTTGATGATCGCGTATCGCCTGCATCAAGAGCCGGGGACGTTGAAGGCGTTCGAGGTGGCACGCTCGGGGCAGTTGGGGCATCTGCGGTACTTCAATTCTTCCTTCTCGCAGCCGGTGAACTACCAGAATCACCGGGCCAAGAATGGGTTCTGGGCCGGGCCTGTCGCCGATATGGGACCGTATCCGATCAACACGGTGCGGAACCTCTTTGCGTCGGAGCCGATTGAGGTGAGCGCGGTCGGCGTGCGGACGGATCCGGAGCGCTTTCGGGATTTTCACGATCAGGTTGCGGTCAATCTGGTGTTTCCCGGCGCGCGGCTTGCGACGATGCTGATGAGCTACTCGGGGGCCGAGCTTGAGGATTACCGCATTGCGGGCACCCTGGGGGATCTGTATTCGAGCCCGGCCTTTGGGATGAACACGGCGATGAAGCATGTGACCACGATCGGCAAGAGCAAGCGTGAGGAGAGCTTTCCCAAGACGGATCATTTTGGCGGGGAGCTGAAGTACTTCTCGGATTGCATCCTGAACGAAAAGCGGCCGGAGGCGGATGGCGAAGAGGGGCTGCTCGATGTCCGTGTCCTCGCTGCAGTAGAGAAGGCTCTTGGCACGGGCCAGCCTCAGCAGCTTCAGCCCTACACGCGACGGCGGAGGCCGACGGAGGACCAGGTGATGAAGCTCCGTGCGACGGAGGAACCACAGCTGATCGACGCACACAAGCCACAGGAAGGTCGCTGACCGAGTGAGGCTTCTTGAGCAAGCGAACCGGCGCGAACTCCCTTCGCGAGGAGCAGACAGTGGAAGAGATGAAGGACTTTGAGGGGAGCACAGGCGCACTGTCCCGCCGCAACTTCCTGCGCACCACAGCGGCCGCTCTGGCGGCAACGGCAGCAGCAGCTCCTCTGGCACCTGCGCAGAACAAGCTTGCGCAGCCTCAGACAAGAGACCTGAGCAAAGACACGCACAGCGGTGCGAACGAAAAGGTGCTTGGGCCGGAGAACAAGATCCTCGAGAACCAGGAACCGGACTCGATCTTTCCGCCGACGACCGACGCCGGCGGTCAGCCGCCGTTCAAGTACCCGTTCAGTTTTGGGCATCGCCGGGTGGAGGAGGGTGGATGGACGCGGCAGGTGACGGTACGTGATTTTCCGCTGTCGAAGAAGATGGCCGGCGTGGAGATGCGGCTGATCCGAGGCGGCATCCGGGAGTTGCACTGGCATGTGGGCGCAGAGTGGGCCTTTATGACCGCGGGGATAGCACGCATCACGGCCGTCGATCAGCATGGCAACGGCTTCGTGGAGGATGTGAAAGAAGGCGATCTTTGGATTTTTCCGGGTGGGATTCCGCACTCGATCCAAGGCGTCGGCGAGGATGGCTGCCAGTTCCTGCTGGTGTTCAACGACGGCAACTTCAATGAATTTGAGACATTTCTGCTGACGGATTGGCTGCACCATACGCCGAAGGAGGTGCTGGCGAAGAACTTTGGCGTGCCTGAGTCGACGTTCGATCAGGTGCCGAAGCGTGAACTGTTCATCTTTCCGCGGGATCTGCCACGGCCTCTTGCGGAGGAGAAGAAGGAAGTTGCCGCCGGCGCCGGGATGGTGCCGAACAGCTTTGCCTTCTTTACGGACAAGATGCCGCCGACCAAGGTCACGGCCGGCGGCATGGTAAAGATCGTCGACCGGAAGAACTTCCCCGCGACGAATATTGCGGCAGCCATTGTGACGTTAAAGCCCGGCGGCCTGCGCGAGCTGCACTGGCATCCCAACGACGACGAGTGGCAGTATTATGTGAAGGGCACTGCGCGGATGACCGTCTTCTCCGCGGGCGGGCGCGCGCGGACGATGGACTTTCACCCGGGGGATGTGGGGTATATCGATCAGTCTCTGCCGCACTACGTGGAGAGCATCGGCGATGAGGATCTAGTGTTCCTGGAGGTTTTCCCGACGCCGTTCTACGAGGACATCTCGTTGGCGGAGTGGCTCGCACATACGCCGTCGCGACTGGTGGACCAGCATATTGCGACGGGTGAGGAGTTTGCTCGCAACATTGCGAAGACAGAGAGTGTGGTTACACCGATCAAGTAAGGACCGAGGCCCGGCAGCGATGCGGGGCCCGTTGTTGCTGAGCGACGAACCTGTTACGCGTTGATCGGTTCGCCGACAGCATCGGTGTTGCGCACGCTGACGGGGGTGAGCCAGTTGTACCGATCGGGAGCGAGCCCGTGCACGATGTCGAAGAAGGCCTTGTGCAGTGTGCGGGTGATCGGTCCCATACTCCCGTCGGCGATCGTGATGCGATCCACGGAGCGGAGATGGGTGACCTCGGCTGCTGTGCCGGTGAAGAACGCTTCGTCGCAGATGTATAGCAGTTCGCGGGGAAGCGCCTGCTCGACCACGGCGATGCCGTGCTGGCGGGCGAGCACAAGAATGGAGTCGCGGGTAATCCCGTTGAGCACGGAATTCGCAAGCGGGGACGTGTAGAGGACACCATTGCGAATGAGGAAGAGGTTTTCGCCGGAGCCCTCCGAGAGATACCCGTTGCGATCGAGCGCAATGCCTTCGACGTACCCGTTGATGTCGGCTTCCATGCGGATGAGTTGCGAGTTCATGTAATTCGCGCCGGCCTTGGCGAGGGAAGGCATGGTGTTGGGCGCTAGACGGTTCCAACTGGAGACGCAGACATCTGCGCCTTCCTCACCCTGCACATACTTGCCCCAGGGAAAGTTGGCGATGTAGACCTCAATGGGCGACTTCAACGGATTGACGCCGATCTCGCCGTAGCCACGCAGGGCGAACGGGCGGATATAGCAGGGCGCTACGCCGTTAGCTTCGACGAGTTCCACAACGGCGTCGTTCAACTGATCCAGAGAAAACGGCAGCGGCATCCGATAGATCTTGGCTGAATCGAGCATGCGGCGCATGTGCTCCGGAAGGCGGAAGATGGCGGCTGAGCCGTTCTGCGTGTAGCAACGAATGCCTTCGAACACGGAGGAGCCGTAGTGGATGACATGGCTCATGACGTGAAGCTGGGCTTTGTCCCAAGGGATGATCTGGCCGTTGTGCCAGATGTGCGGTGTGGGCTGAATGGGCATCGTTGAACCTTTCTCACATTTGCCGGGCCGGAGAGCCTACATTCACTGCTCCGAAGAAAACGGCAGACCCAAACGCGCTCCAGCGCGGGCTCCAGACGATTATAAGTGTGACGGGCCAGAGGTGACTAAGGGGTTGGACACCGGATCAACCTTACGTTTTGATTACCGTACAGGGCCTGACCCTGCCAAACCCAGCTATCGGGGAAGTACCAGGCCGGGTCGCCTCGGGAGGCGAGAAGAGCGGAAATACCATCCTGCTGACAGATCCTGGTCATCGACGCCAAAGTCATCTTGGCTAGCTGGGGACGGTAACTGCGGAACTCTGGCGGTTCGTGCGCGTGACTGCCGTAGAGCTCCAGAATGCCCGGCGCGAAGGTGTGACATAGCGCAGGATCGCCTCCGAAGGCGCCCTCGCAGCTCATGTCACCTGCTGCCTGCCTGTGCCCCTGGTACAGCCGAAAGATGAGTTGGTACTTGCTGCCCGGATTGCTTTGCACGACAGCATCTTTTGCGATGCTCTGGCTCGCCGCCTGCTGGGCATCGTAGACGTCTGCGTACATCATCGCCAAGTGATGGGATTGCGGAAAAGGCGGAGCGTTCGGGATGACATGCCGATCGACTAGAGCAAGGTAGAGGCGATCCACTGTCACCTGCCAGACGAACATGATGACGCCGAGGACCAAGAACGCCTTTGCCAGGCCTACCGTCCAGCGCTCCCTGGGCGCCCATGTGGCGTTCCGTCGCTTGGCCAGGTGACGGCTGATGACTTCAACGCCCCAAAGCATGTAGATCAGTCGGAGCAGCAGACCTGCATGTACTCCCAAATCGTTTACATACTGGATGGGCGCCGAGGTCACGAAGTAGGCGAAGAATGCTGTCGCCGCGGCGAGCAGCCACAATGCACGAGATCTCGGCGAAAGCGATCTCCCGGAGAGGAAGTCGTATCTGAACTGGACGATGAGAACGATGAGGTAAAAGCCTGTTTCGCAAAGGTAGAGCAAAGGAATCAGGATGCCCCGGAAAAGAAAGCGGATTGGTCCTGTCGGCTTGGGTTTATGCAGCCGTCTCGCGACCTGCCACGTGATGTACTGCGCGGAATCGTTGTCCCTTAGCTTGATGCTGAGGGAGTGCTTGGGAGTTCGGTTTTCCGTTCCCGGGGTCCTGGCGCTCATCTCGCGTAGGTAAGGGACTGAGACTGCGACGGACAACACCGCGGCAAGGAGTAGTGCGGCGGGTGTGCGGACATCCCGTCGCCATAGCCTGTCGAGAAACAGCAGAGTGCACCCGAACGCGAAGAACATCACGATGAAGCTCGATGTGCCTACAAGGGCGGCGAATGCAAGTGCAATACAGGCACCGTGGGCCCAGACCTTGCGCCAGCTTGGTATCCCCTCCCCGAGATCTGCAGCAAGCAGCATTGCGAGAAGGCCACACACGATCCCGGCCACATGGTGCGGAGCAAACATCACCGCGCCGGGAAGGCCCGGAGATCGATCGTAGGCCCACCATTCGATCTCGGGACGGACGCGGACATACCAGACAAAGTACCCGAGGATGCTGGGAAGGACGTCCAGGCCGAGAACGCAAAACAACCCGAGCAGAACTGCACAGCGCCGCCGCAGCTCATGCTCGGTACCGAGCATGTACTTCACGCACAGGAAGAGCGTTGCCGTGATGCAAAGGAAGGAATATACGGAACTCGCCAGCAAGAGGGATCGACTGTCCGTGTGGATGAAGCGACCTACCTGCGCGCAGACGCTGTACCAGTAGTAGTAGTAGTGCATCGGCGGCGATCCGCCGCGAAAAGTAAAGAAGGGATTGTGAGGAGGAACACCGTCGCGAAGGGCGGCGGAGATCAGCGGCAGTCGAATTTCCCAGTCTGAAGAACATACGGGTTCGAAAAGACGGTGGCCTATACGGAAAGGCATCCCTGCGAACCAGATGTAGAGAACACCAAGCAACAAGCCTGCGAGAACAAGACGGGTCGCATGATCCTCTGGGAGTTTGGGGAGGTTGCCACGAGAGCCTCCGCGCGACGCTGCAACGAGGGGAGCGAGCGCGATCGCGTCGAGAAGCAGGTAGGCTGCAAGCGTGAGGTTCGGGTTTAGGTATCTGCCGGGAACGTTTGCCACAAAAATAGCGATGGGCAGAGACAAGCTCACTGACCAGACGAGCCGCTCCGTGCCGGAGCGCAATCGAAAGCGCATCAAGTCCAGCGCCCATCCCAAGGCATAGCCGCCCGGGACGAATAGCAGTTGCATGACGCACGTTGCCAGGCAGGTTTGGAAGAGCTCCGAGAGTGTTAGGCTCATGCTTGGATTCGCTGAACTGATCTGCGAGGGCTCCCGTGCTTTGTGGAGTTTAGCAAAAGCACTTGGCGCATTCCGTGTGGGACAATCGGCCGATGCTCCTGCCTCACACACTGGATCTCAGCCGCCTAAGGGACGCGGCGTATGTGCGGTTCTCTCTACTCGCACTGAGCTCCATTTTCTTCCTGGTAGATCCTTTTGCGGCACTGCCGACCTTTTTGGCGGTAACGACAGATCAAGATCAGACCAAACGCGTTCGCACGGCCCGCAAGGCTTGCCTGACAGCGCTGATCATCCTGACCGCTTTCGCCGCTGCCGGCCAGTTTATCTTTCGCATCTTCGGAATCACGCTTCCTGCGTTCGAGATCGCCGGAGGCATCATCCTGCTGCTGATTGGGCTGGACATGTTGGAGGCGAAGCGCTCGGCGACACAAGAATCCATTGGGGAGACCGAAGCGGCAGCGAGCAAGGACGATGCAGGCATTGTGCCGATGGGCATCCCCATGCTGGCGGGCCCGGGCGCAATCACGAGTGTGATGGTGCTGGTCGGGCAGGCTCAGGATTTGCGGGAACACATGGCGATCTATGCGGCCATTGCGATCACCTGTGGAGCCTCGTTCCTTGTGTTGGGCAGCGCAGTCCGCGTGGCCAACGTATTAGGGGAAACGGGCATTCGCATCCTGGTGCGCATCATGGGGCTGCTGCTTGTCGCGCTCGCTGTTCAGGACTTCGTGAACGGCCTGGTGGATCTTGGGGTGATCAGCAGGCGCTAGCGCCGGAGATGTAAGCAGCGTGAGACTGCTTCATCGACGAATCGGAGCTCTTCGAATCAGTGAACCAGCAGACTTGTAGCAGCTGCGCCTACACCAATTGCGCCAAGGCCGATCGCGGTGAGGACATACCACCAGCGGCGCGTAAGCAGTGTGATGGAAGCGAGCACCACGGAGATCTGCAGCAAGGCCTCGCCAAGGTCGAGCCGGGCTGCCTTGTGCTCGGCCACGGTGACTTCGCCTTCCAAAGCCTTCGCTTCGCGGGTGTCCTCGTTCAGTTCTTCCTGGATGGCCTGCTGTCGCTTCTCATATTGGGCCGCTTTGCCCTGCAGGTCGCTTTGTCGAGCGCCCTGCTGCAAGGCGAGGAAGTCCGCCGCCAGCGCGAATTGACTCTGTCGTATGCGACGGCCCTGGTACTCGCCCCAGCGATCGGAGGCCCGGGCCTGCGCTAAGACGGCCTCGGTGTGCTCGCGATGACTGAGGACGGTGACCATGGCCACAAGTACCGCCAGCACACTGATGATCAGCGACACGCGGGTGAGACTCGCCTCGCCAGCCTCACGCATCTCTTTCGCAAACTCACCCATCTCTCCCGGTTCCATGACGGGAGAATACAGGGCCGAGCGCGGCCGCCGCGATGCTGAGTTGCTGGCCAGAGGGTGTGATATGAGACAGGGAGAATGTCTCGGCCAGCGGGATCACTTGCCTCCGTGAGGAAAAGGTGTGCAAAGGATGGCTTGCATCATGAACGTACCATTGATAGGATCAGCTTCGTCGACGTGTTCCGGAGGTTTGGAGCGCTAGACGATAGCAGTTGCGCGGTATGACGAAACGCGTTACTCTAACCAAGTTGCAAACAGCCTGCCGCCGAAAGTATCCGGTTGAGCATGGCGCAGTCCAAGCGTTTGAACCGCGGATGTGAGCCGACGGCCCACCGCAACAAACCCAAGCCACTGCTACATAAGAGGAGCATAAAGCTCCGCGATCCGCTGAAGCGGTTCGTTACGTTGTTTGAATTTCGACGCTGTCGCGATTGTCCGCTGAATGATCAGTTGACAAGGTAGACGGGATTCGATATTCTGGTCTGGTCGCGCAAAACACTGCGGCGAGGCTGGACGTGAGGGTTCGCTCAGCGAACCTGCCCGGCATCACAGGACAGAGACAGCGCATCAAGTTCGAGGACACAAGGTTGAGGCTTTGCCCGCCTGGGTCCTTGATCCAAAACTGCCGGTTCAGGCCGATGCAGTCAGGATCTTTGACAACATAGTTGAACGTGCCAGTCGTGAGATGACGCGAATATTTGGTTAAGTCATTCTCACATAGTTTTACCTCCGCTCCTTTCGAGCGAGCGGAGCGCTGATGTTGCCCGGACCTCCGTCCTGGGCTCATTAGCACACCAAGATTAAACGAGAGTTTGATCCTGGCTCAGAATCAACGCTGGCGGCG
>CAXUNH010000028.1:0-26825 GCA_964252405.1 uncultured Acidobacteriaceae bacterium
CCCGTATCCGTCCCCAAGGACGCGGCACACAGCCCGGCCGCAACCGCCGCCGCCGACCCGCCCGAAGACCCCCCCGGCACCCGGTCCAACGCCCGCGGATTCCGCACCGGCTTGAACGCCGAATTCTCATTCGACGACCCCATCGCAAACTCGTCGCAGTTCAGCTTACCCAGCACAACCGCGCCCGCAGCCTCCAGCTTCGCCACCACGGTCGCGTCATACGGCGGATGCCACCCAGCCAGGATCTTCGACCCCGAAGTCGTCTCCACGCCCTGCGTCGCTAGAACATCCTTCACCGCAACCGGCACCCCAGCCAGCGCCCCCACGGGTCGACCTGCCCGCACATCCGCATCCACCCGCTCGGCCTTCGCGAACGCGCGCTCCCGGTTCAGCGCCAGAAAGCAACCCAGCTCTCCGTCCTTTGCCGCAATGCGCTCGAAATGAGCCTTGGCCAGCGCAACCGCCGAGGTCCGGCCATCGAACACCGCGGCACGAGCCGCCGTCAGCGAGAGGTTCTCAAGGATCTCCGGTACTTCGGTCATGCGGCTGCGTTTCCTCGCCAGTGTTCTCGTGTGTTGGTTGTGCCATTCCGAAGGCCCCGCGTCGCGTGCGCCCAGAAGAGAAATGCTCAGCGTTCGATGACTTTCGGCACCTTGAAAAAGCGGCCATCCGACTCGGGAGCGTCGGCCATCACTAGTTGGCGATCGACGGAGAGTCGCAACTCATCTTTCCGAAGGGTCTCGCCAGCCTGCGCCCGCGGAAGACCCAGGGCCTCAGACACCTGCGCCATCGGAGCCACAGTGCCCGTGTCCAGCTCATTCAATTGGTCGATGTACCCCAGCACCGCATCGAGATCCCGGGCCATGCGCGGAAGTTCTTCGGCGGTCAGTTCCAGATTGGCCAGGTCCGCAACATGGCGAACGTCCTCAAGCGAGACGCGCGTGGTCTCGGAACTCCCGGTCATGCGAGTCTCCCTTTGGGGGTGAAGGTGGATCGGCGCGCTCGGCGTCGACTTCCTGGCGCTAGCTGCGCTCGCTCGCCGACGGGCAATCGCAAAGGCCTGTCTGGCGCGGAGCGCGCTTGCACAAAGTGTAACCCCGCCAACCGCACCCCGGCCACGCGTTGCAGATCATGTTGCAGGATTTCCCGCATACCCAGAAGTGGGGGCATCCACTCTGGGCTATCCACACGCAAGTGAAGGGTGGCTTCCTCATCCAGACGCACCACCTCACAGTGCGCGGCCAGAACGGTTCCGCAGACCACGGGCAAAGCGGCAGCGATACGATCTTCCTCAGTCAAAAGGCGAAGACTGCGGGCCAGCGTGCCGCGAATTACATCCCGCATCCGCTCCATCAGCGAGCCTCCGAGAGCGCCACCGATTCCGGCCCGTCGTTCACGGCCGTTCCGGCCTTCGTAGTCAGCAGCAGGTTTCTGCAGGCGCTCAGCACTGCGTCTACCGAGGTGCGCTCCATGCAGTCCTCCGGATTCCCGTCGAAGTTGAAGCCCAGGTGCAGAAATCCGCAGCCTTCTCCCGGCGCTTCAACCCCGATCGCGCGGGGCCCCACCGGTCCCCATCGTCCATTGCGGTTGGGTCCATTGATGGCGACCGTCGGCGCCCCGGCAATTGCCGCAAGATGCATCACGCCCGTGTTGACGGTGACCACCAGCCTGCAGCGTCGAAGCACCGTCGTCAGGCTGCGAAATCCATCAGGACTGACGAAAGCCTCGGCTCGCAAACCTGCAGCCCGCAGCCGACGGGTGAATGACTCCATGCGATCCGCGTCGGAGCCTGCGCCCGTGACGACGAACAGTGTGTTCCTCGCGGCGAGGCTCTGCGCGAGCGAGATCCAGCGGTCTTCCGGCCACTCGCGCAGGTACGAGCGCTGGCCACTCGCCCACAGATGCAACGCAATCAGGTCGGGCTCCCCGGAGAAGAAGGCCCCACCGCCGGTTTCGACCACGATCGCCGGCAGGTGCTGCCGCGCCGCAGGCGACACAAGCCCTGAGCCGAGCAGCAGAGCGCGGAAGTTCCCTGTCTCGTGCCGGTCCGCGCGGTGCTCGACAGTTCGATCATAGCCACGGCTCCGATATTGCCCAGGAGTTCGGAAGCCCACGGTGTAGCGCGCCCCGGAAAGCATCGTGTAGAACGCCGTGAGCCGCTGCCAGCTTGTGAAATCGAGGAAGGCGTCGATCCGCTCACTCCTGAGCTTCTGAATCGTGCGCCAGGGCTTCGTAAGGTCGATGACCAGGCGCGTGTCGGCCCCTGGAATCATCTCCGCCGCCGCCAGATTCTGTTTCATGCAGACATGCGTGATGTGAGCCCCGGGGAGCGCTGCGCGCAGGTCCTGGAGAGCACCGGAAAACAACAACGTATCTCCAAGCGCCGGGGAACACATCACGCCGATCCGGCCGACCTCGCTCAATGGCCGTCCACGCCGTCGACCTATCGCCAGGAGGTTCAGCGCGGGGGTGCCAACCCATCGATCGAGCCAACGGTTTTTCTTGCTGCCGCGCTGCATGTCTTCAGTATCGCTGAGCCGGAGCCGTGCGTGCGCTCAGTAGGCGCCGTCCTGGTTGGCCACAGACGATAGCGTGCGCAACAGGATCTTCACATCGCCCAACAGGCTCCATTGGTGGGCGTACTGCCGGTCCAACTGTACGCGTTCCGGGTAGGTCAACTGGCTGCGGCCCGAGACCTGCCATAATCCCGTGACGCCCGGCTTTACCAGGCAGTAGTCCGCGAAGTAGTCACCGTACTTCTCCACCTCGGCCGCCACAATCGGCCTTGGACCGACCAGGCTCATCGTCCCAGTAACGACGTTCCAGAGTTGCGGAAGCTCGTCCAGGCTGGTGCGGCGGAGAAAGTCACCGACCCGGGTGACCCGAGGATCATGCTTGAGTTTATGAGTTTTCCGCCATTCTGCGCGCGCCTCCGGGTTGGCTGCCAGATACGTCTCCAGCACCTCAGAGGAGTTCACGCACATGGTGCGAAACTTCCACATGGAAAAGAACCGGCCATGTCCCCGGATGCGACGGTGCGAAAAGAAGATCGGCCCGGGGGAGGTGAGCCGGATCGCCAGGGCAATGCTGGCGATCAGGAGCAGCAGCACAGGCAAGCAGAGCGCTACCAGTCCCAGATCCATCCCGCGCTTGAGCACCCGGTACCGCAACAGGCGCTCAGGGCTTGCCGGGGCAGCGCCTAACCGACGGGAGCTTAGGGCCCCACTGGACGTCTGAGGAAAGAAAAAGCGCTGCGGCGCGGCTTCTGCTTCATTGGAGTCCCATTGCTCAACCATGCCGGGCGGTGCTCTCCTCGTCCTCGCAAACGCTCAGCAGAGGACGACTGTTGAGGGCGGGGCCGGCCGAAGGGCTCGCCGCCGTTGCTGTTGGAGCGCTGTTCCTTGTTCTCCAGGAACTTCAGCTCCGCGTCAGGGTCGCTCGGAAAAGACTGCAGCACAGCTTCTTGGTCGTAGCCTCAGTCTACTGCGTCCGGCAGGTTCTGTCCTACAGAGACCTTTGTCAGTTACTTCATTGAGGTTCTCCAGACGCAACGCTTCAGGGCGAGGCGCCTTGTTAACTGAAGTATCGGCAAATGAACGGTTTTCTTTAGCCCCCGCTATACTTCTTTCGATGCAGGTATCCCAAATCGGGCTGTGCGGGCTGAAGCTTGTCGCCGCCCCGCAGCATGAGGACAGCCGCGGGTGGTTTGCAGAAACCTTCAATGGCCAGGCATTTGCAACTGCCGGTCTGCCCACGACCTGGGCGCAGGATAACCAGTCCCACTCCCGTCACGGTGTTCTGCGCGGTCTGCACTTCCAGACCCGACGGCCGCAGGGCAAGCTCATCCGTGTTTTGTCGGGCACCATCTGGGACGTTGCCGTGGACCTCCGGCGCGAGTCCCCTGACTGCGGCCACTGGTTCGGGATGGAGCTGCAGCCCCAAAATCGCGCCGGCTGCCTCCAGATGCTTTGGATTCCCGAAGGCTTCGCGCACGGCTTCCTGGTGCTGTCCGACCACGCCGAGGTGCTCTATAAGGTGACCCAGCCCTACGATCCCGGAGGCGAACAGACCCTGTTGTGGAACGACCCCGAACTCGCGATCGCCTGGCCTCTGGATCGCCTTCAGTGTGGGCGCCCGATCCTCTCCCCCAAAGACGAAAAAGGCGTTCGACTGGCGGACGCTGCGCTGTTCTGAGTCAGCCCTTCTTCGCGGTAAGCAACCAGGCTTCTATCTCCCCGAGTGAGTCCACCGCCTGATAGGCACCGCCGCATGGGCCCCGTTCCGTTCCGCTCAGCAGGAAGGCCCTGGGCAGGCCCGCCGCGTTGGCCGCCGCGATATCGGAACAGCGATCGCCGACCAGAAGGGACGCCTTCAGATCGAGCTTGAGGTCACGGGCCGCCCGGAAGAGCATCCCCGGACCCGGTTTGCGATCCTCGTGCTCCCTCCGCCACTCGCCGACGCCATGCTCCGGATGAAATGGGCAGTGGTACACAGCATCCAGCACGACGCCCCGTACCTTCAGCTCCGTGCGCATCCAGTTCATGAGCTTTTCGAAGTCCTCCGTTGAGTACAGCCCCCGTGCGATGCCGGATTGATTGGTGACCACCACCAAGGCGTACCCGAGCGCACGCGCTGTCCGGCAGAGCGGAACGATGCCCTCCACCCAACGAACGTCCTCCGGTCTGTGAAGGTAGCCGACCTCTTCATTGATGACACCGTCCCGGTCGAGAAAGAGGGCGGGCCGCAGGGTCGCTCCCATCTCAGGACGCCCCCTGGATCTGAACCAGCCCGGCGTGCTCCGGCGCGATCACCCTTGGGGGCGAGGACCGCCCCTCCGCCCTTGCTTGCAAAAGCTCCAGCACCTGTTCCAGCACGGTTGCGGGAGTCACCTGCTCCATGCAGCCATTGTGCCGGCACGGAGCGTACTCCCGGCCGTCGTAGCAGGGGCGGCAAGCGAAGCCCGCACCGCCCCACACGGCCACGGCGTCCGCCCGTTGGGGCAGCCGTCCATGCGGATCCGTGGGACCGAAGACCGCCACGATGCCCGTGGACGTGATGCCCGCCAGGTGCAGAGGGCCGGTGTCATGGGTCACGGTCACGTCCGCCGAGTCCAGCAGGGCCAGTGTCTCGACGAGGCTCAGGGAGCCGATCAGATCGGCAAAGAAGTCCGGGCCCGCAGCGCCGGCCAGTGCGACAAAGTGTGGTGTGGCCCAGCGATCGTCCGGGCCGCCAAGGAGGACCACTTCGCAACCATGCGCGACCAGCGCCTCCGCCAGAGAGACGTAGTGCCGGATAGGCCATCGGCGCAGCGCATCGTCCCGGAGCACGTTGCGGGCGGCCGCCGGAACCAGTGCCACACGCGGCCGGCCCGCAACGGGTGCACGCGGTGGCGAACCCAGATTGCGGACGGGGACCGGTGATCGTTGCCCAGGGCTCTCCCCATCGGGGGCGCCGCTCAGGATGCGGGCGTACTCGTCTGTGTGATGCCGGCCGGGCAACAGTGTGCGGCTCCGATCGGTACGCGACAGCGTCAGCTTTCGCCGCGCACGCACGGGCAGAGTCAGCAACCGGTAGCGGTGGTCGTAGTACAGCGTGGCGGTCAGGTCATACGGTCCGTAACGGCGAACCTGCTGCCGAAGCACCCGCCACAAGCCGGCCATCCCGCGCGCGCGCTCCGGGAGGCTGCCTCGCAATAGCCGGGGCTCGTCGACCGCAAGCACATGGATCCAGGGATAGAGGCGGAGCACAGGCGCGACGAGCTCGCTCGCCACCCAATCGATCGCATAACCCTGCGCGTGCATGGCGGCTGCCGCGGGGATCGCCATGACCACATCGCCGATGGCCCCGAACTTGATCAGCAACAGCCGCCTCAGTGGCGCGGAGGAGCGCACGGGCGCATTCTGTGTCGCTAACTCCGAGATCACGTCCTCACCCGGATGCTGGACCCCAAGCGCCACTGTGCCTCCTAGCCTTTGCCGTTGCGGTCGGGCGCAGGATGCCACCGATGATCCCGCAGAAACGCCCCTTGATGCCGCAACACACTGATATGGGCAAGGTAGCGCATCAGCAGCTCATACCGGTGCGGTCCCAGCGCGCGCAGGGCCCACCGTAGCAGACGATGCACTGCGCCCACGCGCCGATCGTCCGGATCGAACTGGCCCCACGTTGCGTTCGCAGGCTTGGCTTTGCCCTTCACCAGGTTCTGCTCGCGAGCAAAACGGGCAAAGGCTCCCTTGACGTCGAAGGGGTCGTAGTCCCGGCCGTCCTCGGGGCGGAAACGCTCTTCGTGAGCCGCGAAGAGCCGTCGAGCCAGCCGCGTCACAGAGGTCCCGTCGGAGAACTGGTCGAAGCCGTAAGGCAACGCCTCCGAGGGGTGCCCTGCGTTGGACAGAAGAGCGGCCCGGTAGGCCGCGAACAAGCTCCCGAGGTCGGGTCGATCCCCCATGCGGTAGCGGTCCGTGTTTTTTGAGATCACGTCCGGCTCTGCGGAACTTAGACCCGAGAAGTGGAAAAACCTTAGCGGAACCGGAGCCTCCCGATCCCGCTGCACCTGGAGCCCAGCTTCGCCGTCGAGCAGCCTCCGCTCGTGGAGGTTCCAGTACGCCATATTCAGGCCTGGATCACGAGAGAGAACGACCCTCTCAAACAACCCCGGCGCAAGATTCATCCATTTCTGATCGACAAAAAGCCCCGTGCGTCCTTCACTGAACCCAAGGTTCAGACAACGCTCCTCCCACCAGTCCAGTAGAGTGCGAGCCTCCTCCGTTCGCCCCACGGCAATGAAGCCGAGGTTGTACGTGCCGTTGTAGAGCAGGTCCTGCTCGGATGGCGACTTGCCGTCGAAGACCGGTCGCGTCATGTGCGGCGTAAGCACTGCCGACGCGCCGGAAGCAAGCGCATCGAAGACCGGATCCAAAGGCCCGTACACAAAGATGTCGGGATCCAGATAGACCAGCGCGTCCAGGCCGTGCTTTCCGATCAGGTGCTTCATGAACGTCGGCTTGACGTTCGTGTTCAGCTCCAGAATGTCGTACTTCATCGCCACGGAGCGGAGATTCACCAGTCCGATCTCCGCAAGCATCACCGGGGAGAAACTGGGGTCGATCTGAAACGGGGCAGAATCGTCGAGGTCGGCCACAATCAGCACAAAGAACTGCTGACCGGGGTGCTGCGCGGCATAGGAGCCGGCGAGGGTTCTCGCAAAAGGCAGGTAATTTGGCGAAACGATCGTGCAGGCAGCTCGGTTCACACGCGGGCCGCCGGGTTCAGGTTCAGCATCCGCCCCAGTTTATCAACGAGGAACGCGATCATTCGCCCGGGACGCCGGGAGCCGCACCCAGGCCCGTTGCGCGTCGTCCCACTGCCGGACCGGGCGCGCCGGGGAGCCAACCGCAATCGTCTTCTCCGGAAGCGGCCCGGTCACGACAGAGTTTGCGCCGATCACGCAGCCATCCCCAACGCGCGCCCCGGCCAGCACCGCCACGCCGTCGCCGAGCCAGACGTTATCCCCCAAAAACACCGGCGCTGCGGAATGCAGGGGGCGCAATGCGGGCGGCACGGCCGGATCGCTCGCATCCGCCCCGCTGTAGCGCCCGTGGGCATGATCGCTGATCAACACGCGGCTGCCGCACAGCAGGTGCGCGCCGATCGTGATCCGGTCGAGACACCCGATGTGAACGTTGTCGGACAACCGGGCGTGCGGACCGATCGTGAGCTGCGGCGAAAACTGCTGCCCGGCGTATGCCAGAACGGCCTCCAGCCAGAGCGCATCGCCGGCGTGAAAGTCGGGGCCGATCCGCATATGGCTCAGCCCGAGCAGCCGAGGGGCACGGCCCGCCCGGAAGCCCGGAGCGCCCAGCAGCTGCGCGGTGAACGCATCCCGTACCCGCCGCTGCACGCCACCGGTCAGCCGCGACGCAGCGTGGGGCCACCCGCTCACGCGCAGGGAGGCAAACGGCAGGTTCATCGTGAAGGTCCCGAGACGCGCATCAGTACACTGTCTCCGCCAGGACGCGGCGCAGGTATTGGCCGTAGCTGCTGCTGCCGAGGTCGTCCGCAAGCCTTTCGAGCTGTGGGGCAGAGATATACCCCAGCCGAAAGGCAATCTCCTCCGGGCACGCCACCTTCAGCCCCTGCCGGTGCTCGATGGTCTGGATGAAGTTCGCCGCATCCAGCAGCGAGTCGTGCGTTCCGGTATCGAGCCACGCCATGCCGCGGCCCAGCACCTCAGTCCGCAACAGGCCGCGCGCCAGGTACCAGCAGTTCACGTCGGTGATCTCATACTCGCCGCGCGCCGAAGGCTTCAACTCTTCCGCCACGTGCACGGCCTGCGCATCGTAGAAATAAATTCCCGTGACGGCGTAGCGTGATTTCGGGCGAGCCGGCTTTTCTTCGAGCGAAATCACACGCCGCTGGCTGTCGAACTCCACCACACCATAGCGTTCAGGGTCGTTGACGGGATACGCGAAGACCGTTGCACCGCTCCCCTGCGCGGCAGCCTTGCGCAACAGGCCGGCGAAGGCTTCGCCGTGGAAAAGATTGTCACCCAGCACCAGACAACAGCTATGTCCTGCGAGGAAGTCCTTCCCGATGACCAGGGCCTGCGCCAGACCGTCCGGGGACGGCTGTACGGCGTAGGAGAGCTGCATGCCCCACTGCTCCCCGGTTCCCAGCAGATGCTGAAAACGAGGCGTGTCCTGCGGGGTGGAGATGACAAGCACCTCGCGAATGCCGGCAAGCATCAACGCCGCCAGCGGGTAGTACACCATCGGCTTGTCGTAGATCGGCAGAAGCTGTTTGCTGATCGCCTGCGTCGTCGGGTACAGCCGCGTTCCGGAGCCTCCGGCGAGGATGATGCCCTTCATCGGTCACGCTCCCGCGCGCCCGCCGCTGTCCCAACCGGCTCCGTCGACGACACACGGCCGGCGTAGTTCACGGCCATCCAGTCCCGGTAGGCTCCCGTGCGCACACCCTCCACCCACGCCTGGTTCTCCAGGTACCACTGCACGGTCGCACGCAGGCCGGTTTCGAGGGTGTACTCAGGGCGCCAGTCCAGTTCCCTCGTGATCTTGCCGGCGTCGATGGCATAGCGGCGATCATGCCCCGGCCGGTCTGCGACAAAGCGAACCAGACGCGCGTGCGGCCTGTGGGGTGCGTCCGGCGCCAGCTCATCCAGCAGCGCGCAGAGGGTCTCCACCACCTGGAGGTTGGTCTTCTGGTTGTCTCCCCCGATGTTGTAGGTCTCTCCGGGCCTTCCTCGCTGCAACACGCGGCGGATCGCCGCCGTGTGATCGTGAACGTAAAGCCAGTCCCGAACCTGTTGCCCATCCCCGTACAAGGGCAGTTCCCGGCCCGCAAGCGCCTGCGACAGCACCAGCGGAATCAGCTTCTCCGGGAACTGGAACGGACCGTAGTTGTTGGAGCAATTCGTGATCACCGCGGGCAGACCGTAGGTGTGATGCCACGCGCGCACCAGCATGTCGCTTCCGGCCTTGCTGGCCGCGTAGGGACTGTTTGGAGCGTACGGTGTGGTCTCGGTGAAGGCCGGCGCGTTTGGGGCGAGCGTGCCGTACACCTCATCCGTAGAGACATGCACGAAGCGAAACGCCTCGCGTTCCGCCGAGGGCAGCTCGGCCAGAAAAGCACGGCTGGCCTCAAGCAGCGATGCCGTCCCGTTTATGTTGGTCGTTACAAACACGCCCGGGTCCAGCACCGAGCGGTCCACGTGCGTCTCGGCGGCGAAGTGGACGATGGCGCGCGGCTTGTGCTCACGCAGAAGAGCGCGGATCAGCGCGGTGTCGCCGATCTGTCCTTCGATGAAGAGGTGGCGCGGGTCATCTTCGAGCGCGCGCAGACTCGCACGGTTGCCGGCATAGGTGAGAGCGTCCACAGTCACCACCGGTGAACCCTCGATCTTCATCCAGTCCAGAACAAAGTTGGACCCGATGAAGCCCGCGCCGCCGGTGACAAGGATGGGTTGTGTTCGCGTCAAATCTCTTCCTCTACTTCGCTGGCAGCTGTCATCCCACCCGCGCTACGAGACGCCAGCCAGTGTAGACGAAGGACGGCCGGGCCTGAACAGGCGGTTCAAGCTGGACCGGAACCGCCCCGGGGGACGCTTCAACCGAAGCGCTCGGGAAAGCGTTGGCGGCCGGTCTCCCGGCCATCCATACAGAAACACGGCGTACACAAACCAATAAAACGCCATGACGGGTATGAAGTCGAGTGCGCCGTCGATTCCCGCCATGACGATGTAGATGATCAGCCCTTTCGCCGCGGCGCGCTGCAGCGGGGAACGCATCAACCCGGGGTCTGCGGCAAGGATGATCAGGGGGCTGAACATGATGAGGGTAAACGCAAACAGACCCGCCAGGCCCCAGTACTGCGCGGCAGATGCGTAGAGGATCTCGCCGAAGCCGTACAAAGGGTACTCGGGAAGAAGACCGGTTCCCTGCGCCGCATACACCTGACCGATGCGGTTGCCCCCCGTCTTATCCAACAGGAACTGTAAGCCGCCGCCCTGCGAGTTGATGAACAACAACGAAAACAGGATGACCCCGATAAGAACACCCACCGCAATGAAACGCCGCCGCGCCGCCCCCAGAAAGAGCACCGGGAACGTGGGTATCTGGCGCAGCAATTGGACCAGAAGGGAGAGCGCCTCACTGAAGATCAGGCCCACCCACACGCTTCGCGACAGGGTCAGCAGCAGGGCAGTCTTCAGCGTCGCGCGACGCAGTCGCGAGGGCTCAAGCCGGTCGTACAACGGCAGAAACAAAAGCGTGGAAACACCGTACAGATTGCCGTTGTTGTAGGTGGAGATCAGCTTGTAAAAGAAACCGCGGCCGATGTTTTTTGTGCTCTCCAACTCGCCGTAGTCCGACGCATTCACCGTGAGGTACGGCACCTCGATAAAGCGGTGCGCTACAGGGTGAAGAAAGAACAGAAAGATGCCCCATGCCGCCGCATAGAAGATGCAGGCGCAGAACCAGCGGGCCAACTGCTCGCCATCCAGCCGCGGAAAGAACGGACCATAGATGAGCAGGAAAACCCAGGGAAGGACGAACAAGCCGACGAATGTGCTGAAAGCAAATGGCGGGTTGGAGACGCCGTAGAACTTCCCCGCGTAGACGAACAGCAGCTGCATGGGCAGCAGCATGGCCGTGACCAGCAGAACCCGACGCGGAAAGCGCAGCGGCAACTGCAAAAAGCGAACCAGAAACGCGGGCGGGGTCACGATGCCGAGGAGCAGGTATCCCCACGTCAAAGGCAACGGGCCGAGGCGAAACCCGCCCTTCGGAAACAGCACCAGGAAGACAACGAGGAGCAAGGCTCCCATCATGGCGAAGGGGGACCGGGCGCGCGTCCAGCGCCGAAACAGAAAGGACCTGCTAGAACGCTCCACGCATCCGCCTGAACATGACGCGGTACTCGGGGGTGCGCAAAATGCGGCGACCGATCAGCTTCAGCACAACGGCCACAAACGCCATAAATAGACCGAAACCAATGGCAGCATACTGGTACGGCTCACGTGGGGGCCAGGCGCGGAACTCCGGCGGGATGGCTGGGTCTATGACCTCAAACGCCGCGTGGGAGAACTCGGCATCCATCCGGGCCGAGCCGAACTGCCCGTTCAGGGCAGCCACACGTCCGGCGTGCGCTTGCACCTGGCGCTGGGCGCGCTGCAGATCCAGGGATGCCGTCGGAATCTTCGCTGCCGAGATGGGCGCACCGACTCCGCTGAAACCCTGGCCGACCTCCTGCTTCCGTTTCTGCGCCTCCAGGGCAGCGATCTGGGACCGCAGTCTCTGTACGTCGGGGTTGCTTTCGCTCTCGCTTTGAAGCAGCGTAGAAAGCTGTACCTGCAGCCCGGTAATCTGCCCCTGCAGATTAGCGATATTACCGATGCCGACGGCAGCCTGCGTCTCCGGCGCAACCTGCCCGGTGCGAATCTGATGGGCAGCGAACTCGTCCTGTGCCTCGTCTAGCGCCTGCTGCTCCTGTTCGAGCTGCCGGTTGAAGAACTTCTGCGTGACCGCGGCTTGCGACTGTGCCATTTTGTCGCTCAGGTCCTGCAGACCATCGAGGTAGGCGTTTGCGATCGCGGCGGCCTTCTCCGCGTTCTGGTCACGCACCGTTAAGCTGATAATGCCGTCGATCCCCTCAGAGATCGACGTCCGGCTCCCCAGCACGAGACGGCCCAACTCCCAACTGGTCGTGCCGTAGTACTTCAGCAAATCCGCACGCCGGATCACGTTGTCTTCAACGCTGCGGCTGCGGAGCAGGCCGATGTACAGGTTGCCGGGCCCATTGGCCTGAAAGATGGAGCTCAGGCTGGCAGTCTCGGTATTACCGCCTTTGGGCAGGAACGTGGCTTGCGCCACATACTGCGGCTTCAGGGTCGACACATAGTACAAACCAATCGCGGCCACGATCGCAAAGGTGATCAGGGCCACCTTCCACTCCGACAGCAGCGCCACAACCACCGCCACCAGGTCGACGCCCTGCTCACCCGTATCCAGATCGGTACGGTGCAGGTGCTCCAGAACGTCGGGTTCATTCACCATGGAACGCAGCATTCCTTTTTGCCTGAAGTGTACAGACCCGGAAGTTCAGGCGGCCTCCCAGGGTCCTTAGTCTGTAATCATTGACGTGAAATCAGGAACAGTGTCGCCGCGCTGAACCCAAAATTGCTCACAATGCCGGCCAGGTCCACCACACGCTGCAGGATGGCGCGACGGTCCAGGATCGGCGGAACAATGATCGTGTCTCCCGGAAATACCGACGATTTCTTCACGTCCGCATACTGCTCGCTGACCACGGATCCGTCCGCACGCAGAATGAACGCGCGCTTTTTGTCGGCCTCGCGGTCCGGTCCGCCCGCACGGTGCAGGTAGTCGATCATGCGCCGCCCCGGCGTGAACACAAAGGCATTGGCGTTGTACACCTGGCCTTCCACGTTTACGGAGGATGGAACCCGCGGAACAATGAAACGGTCCCCATCCTCAAGTTGCAGATCCGGGACCTCGGTTACGCCGCTGCTGTTGGGGTGCAGGTCCAGCACAATGCGTCCGGTGGGCTGCACCTGCCGGATGCGCGCCACGGCCGTGCGGGCATCTGCCGCAGAGGCGCCCGCGGCCACCTGGTCCGCCGCCGAGATCGCCCGCGCCGTGTTGTTGGCGGTCACCGCGGAGACCTGAGCGTCCAACTCGTCGGCGTACTCCCGAAGCCGCTGCGCCTCCACGCGGCGCACCGATTCCCGCGTGAACTGGGACGCATACAAATACGCATCCGGTGTGAAGCCACCGGCTCGCGCAAGCAGGGTGCGCAGCGTCTCGCCCGGGTGCACACTGTACACGCCCGGCGCCAGGAACTCGCCTTCAAGCCGGACAAAACGCGTCTGCTGCGAGCTGGGCACACGGATGTCCGCGGTGGAAAACACCGTCACCACATCGCCGGGTTCCAACTCAAAGTTCTGCGTCCCGTCCCCATTCAGCACCAGCCCTCCGAGGTTGAAGGGGATCAGGGAGGTTTTCAGGTCCTTGGTGCTCAGCCGCTCAACCACGGCGTAGCTCCAGTCGATATCCGGGGCGCTCAGGATGACATCGTTCTGCGCGGGAAACGTGGCATTCGTGCTCGTCAGCGCGGAGCTCACCGTCGTTCCGGCCTGGCCTACAGAGGTCGGCCGGGATCCGGTGTTCGGGCTGGTGCCTGCACCGGTCCCGGTCGCTGCCGCGCCGCTCGCGCCTGACGCGTTGTTGCCGTTTGCTGTGCTGGCGGAGGCACTTTGGCTCGTGGACGGGTTCTCCGCTTCCCTCTGCTCGACCGTGCCATTCAGTTGCAGCGATCCCTGCCCAGCTTGGGACGACGTACCCTGTGGGGTGTAGTCCTGAACCGACTGCCCCAGCTGGTTCCGCTTGCTCCAGTAGTTGCGGGTGATCAGTGCCGCCTTATCCGGGAACAAATCGCTCAGCCGCATGCCGGCGTGCCATGTATACCGTCCCGGGTTGGCGACATTTCCGCGCAGCGTCACCGCGTTCCGGAACCGCTCAATGATGGAAGAGATGCTCAGGATATCGCCGTTATGGAGAAGCTGCGAACCTTCTGTGGTCAGGTTGACGTCTTCCACGCTGCGCATCTGGTGCTCGTACACCCGCTCCAGACGCGCGAAGCTGGTGGACGCCACGGCCGTTTCCCCGCCGGCCAGTCCAAGCGCCTGATCGATCGTCGTGGGCCCCTTCAACTCGTAGATTGCCGGCGTGTTCACGCTTCCTGTAACCGCCACCTGGGGGCCGACGAAGGGGATGAAAATCACATCGCCGGAAGAGAGCCGGACATCGTTCGTCTTGTCCCCGTGCAGCAGCAGATCATAGAGGTCGAAGTGCACGACCGTCTTGCCTTCGCGCTTCACCTGGATGTCGCGCAGGGAACCGTCGTTCGCCGGCCCGCCTGAAGCGAAAACCGCGTTCAGCAGGGTGCTCATCGCACTGATGGAGTAGGTTCCCGGCCGTCGCGCCTCGCCCACCACAAAAACCTGGATGGAACGCAGCGAGCCGATGTTCGCGGTCAGTGTGAAGCCGCGATACAGGCGGGAGAACTGACGCGTGAGGAAGTCGGTCAACTGCGCAAACCGAAGGCCCGCCACATGAACGGGCCCCAGCCCTGGAACATTGATCGCGCCGGTCCTGTCCACGCTCAGGTTGTATTGCAGGCTCACCTGGCCGACGGTCTGGATGGCCAGAGTGTCCCCCGGGCCGATCACATACGACTCGTCGACAGGGAGATCGGCGACGGGCGCAAAGGTGCTGGGGACGTTGCTGAAGAGCGAGGAGCCGAAGATGGGCAGCAGCCGGTCGGCCGAGGTCGCCACCAACTGCTGAAACTGTGTGGGCGCTTCGGGAACATTGATTCCCTCCACCCCACCCGTCCGCTGGGCGGTTGGATTGGCGGCCGTCGTCGTCGCATTCGGGCTGGGGGCGTTGCCGGTCTGCCCGGTCACCGCAGGCGCGGTCTGCACGGCGGTTGGGATCGAGACCTGGGGCACGGCGGGGGCGGCCGCTGGCGCAGCAGGGGCTGCCGCCGGGGCTTGGGCGCGAGCCGCGGAAAGGAACGTCGGGCTGGTGAAAAGAAGTGCTGCGGCGGCGGGCAGAACCAGCCGCGGGTGCCACTGAAGCCTCGAAATGGTTCGGTTCACGCTTGAAAAATCCTGAATCCGGACCGGAATCGGGGAAGAAGCCAAGGGGTCGGGAAACCCCCTCAGTGTACCGCAACCAGAGCCGCAGCCCCACGTACGCCACCGAGGGGGAACGGACCGCCGTTCTAGCGGGAGCGCAGCTTGGCGTACAGTGCCGCGCCCGCCGCGCCCACGGCTCCCAGAACCGCCGTCGGGCACTCCGGAGAGTGAATACAGCCGTTCTGCGCATGGGCCGAAGCCGCGCACAGAAGCAAAAGGCAGGGGAGGGTGCTAAGGATCGTTCGCTTCATCGCCGGTATGCCTTCTGAGGAAGTAGGTCGTTACAGGGGGATCATATCCGGTTTGCGCCTCTCCGTTCGCCCAATTCGGCGCCTTTTGTACGCAGCCGGCGCCGCAGGTCCGCCGTCACCTCCCGGTGGCAAGGCAGGCACAGGGTACGTAGATTGTCCAGAGTGCACTGGCCACCGCCCTCGGCCACGGCCAGAATGTGATCGGCGTCCCACAACGAGCGTCGGGAGCGGACCGAAGTCAAACCCCAGACCTCCAGCGCCTGCGCACGCGCGCGTCCGCGGCTTTGCTTCAGCCCAACGAACTCCGCCACGGTGTCCGTCCCGCACAGGGCACATAGGCCACGATCGCGCAGAAAGACCTGATCCC
Source organism: uncultured Acidobacteriaceae bacterium (assembly GCA_964252405.1). Taxonomy (GTDB): domain Bacteria; phylum Acidobacteriota; class Terriglobia; order Terriglobales; family Acidobacteriaceae; genus Granulicella. The sequence continues at coordinate 15,851 of CAXUNH010000028.1, forward strand.
GCAGGTAGCCCGGGTCCGAGCGCATGCGCCACTCGTGCACACAGAAGGGAGAGCAGAAGGTGCGGCGACGCGGGGCGAGAATCTCCAGACGGCACCACCGGCAAAGCGGACGCCCGCCGGGCCGACCCGCCGCCAAATCGGCCGGTGCCGCTGGGCCCGCCTCGGGCAGGATTCTGGGTGGCCGGGTCCTCACGATCACAGCAGAATACTGGTCCGAGGCAGCCCCGGGGAGCCCTGGGGACCTCCTATGATTCCGAGTGATGTGGAGGCAGTATGGCCCGGACGGAGTCGACCATGGTGGAACTAGGGACAGTTGCCCCCGCCTTTGAACTGGTGGATGTGATCAGTGGAAAGGCGATGAGCCGCGATGACGTCTTCGCGCTCGCCTGGGATGACGCCGCGAGCGACGCCGTCAACACCGCGACCCATGGCGGCCTTCAGCAGAAGCACGGCCTGCTGGTCATGTTTGTCTGCGTGCACTGCCCGTACGTAAAGCACGTCGAAGAAGAACTTGCCCGCATCGGTCGCGACTACTTCGGCAGAAACGGCGAGGGCCCTATCGCGATTGCCGCCATTCAGTCCAACGACATCGCGCAATACCCGGAGGACGGACCGGACGGCATGCGCGCGCAGGCCGGCCGCCTGGGGTGGACCTTCCCGTATCTGCTCGACGAGGATCAGGAGGTCGCCCGCAGCTACGGCGCCGCGTGTACACCGGACTTCTTTCTCTTCGACGGGGAGATGCGGCTGGTGTATCGCGGGCAGTTGGACTCCAGCCGGCCCCGTCGTGGGGACTCCGGCAATGATTTGCCGGTTACGGGAGAGGATCTTCGCGCGGCGATGGATGCGGTGATCCGCGGCAAGCGGCCGGATCCGAACCAACGCGGCTCCATCGGCTGCAACATCAAGTGGCGCGAACAAGCTTCGATCGCCTGACGTCCCCCTAGGGCGCGTGTGCCATTCCGGCGAGGGAGATCTTCACAACCGTGTCGCCGCCAGCTCTTCGGTCCGCGGATAAACTGGGGAAGATGCCATCACCGCTGGACAGATTGAAAGAGGGGGTGCGCCGCTTTCGCCGCGATGTCTACCCCACGGAGGCCGTCGTTTACCAACGGGCCGAGACCGAGCCGCAACGGCCGCACACGTTGTTCATCACCTGTGCCGATTCGCGCATTGACCCCGCGTCCATCACGCAGGCTGCGCCGGGCGAGATCTTCGTCATGCGCAACATCGGCAATCTGGTTCCGGCGTTCGGCGAGATGCTCGGCGGTGTCAGCGCGGTGATCGAGTTCGCCGTTCAGGGCCTGAAGGTGCAGCACGTGGCAATCTGCGGGCACTCGGACTGCGGCGCGATGAAGGCGCTGCTGCATCCTGACAGCACAGCCGCGATGCCGACCGTGACCAGTTGGCTCACCAATGCGCGGGCCGCGCTGGCCGTCTCGCAGACCCTGCATACCCGGTCGGAATGGCGGCGGGACCTGCTGGGCCTGCTCACGGAGCAGAATGTGCTTCTGCAGATGCAACACCTGCGTACCCATCCCTCGGTTGCCGGTGCCCTCGCGCGCGGCGAGTTGACCATGTCGGGATGGGTCTATGACATCGGCCGCGGCGAGGTGCGCATTGCGGAAGGCTTAGAACAAGCATTCACGCCGGTCGATGGTGTATCGACCGGCGCGGAAACGGGCACAACAGGACGTTAACCGCGGGTCTGCGCGTCCGACCCATGCTGCTTAACCATCTTGTTGTAAATGCCGAGCAGCAGGAAGGGCGCGACCCACTGGCCAACGAACAAGGCTTCGTGCCGCTTTCCGGCAAGCTGGAAGGAAACCGAGCCCAGAATGGAAGCGATCGCCAACCCAAGGTAGGCGCTTGAGGGAAGCTGCGAAGTGTACTGCTCAATGGACGCCGTAAATTGATCTTCATTGGCCTGTCCGGCCGATACGCGATAATCTGCCATTGCCTTAATCTCTCTCCGGCCAGTTGCCGTGCTCAGGAAGATGCGCGGCGGCTGGGATAGGTCGTCTCAGGTGGTTGGAAATTCAGCACCTGGCTCGTAGCGGACCCGGCTTTTCGCGGCGCCACCGGCCAGCGCTACGCTGCTGCATGCGATCAAACGGTGCGTCCGTTGACTTTCCGGAGCGCCGAAGCATACGCTGAAGGGGATGAATACTGCGCAGCACCATCGGACCCACCTCCATCATGCCGACGGCGTGGTGGCCTGCGGCTCCGGTGCGGCGATCTAAACAGAACGCAAGAAATGCACCAGAAGCACAGCGGCCCGCCAACGCCTTATCGCGAGCGGGCTTTTTGCTGCGCGGTCGGTGGCGCAACGCACGGAGACGACTAAAGGATGACAACGCAGTTTGGACCGCAGCTCAGTATCGACTTCGAGAAGGCCGGTGGCCTGGTTGCCGGCATCGTGCAGGATGCCCGCACCGCCGAGGTCCTGATGCTGGGCTTTCTCAACCCGGAGAGTTGGACCAGGACGCTGGAGACCGGTTTTGTCACCTTCTGGAGCCGGTCGCGCAACAAGCTCTGGATGAAGGGCGAGACCAGCGGCAATCGCCTGCGTGTCATCTCCGCTGCCACGGACTGCGACAGCGATGCCCTGCTCTTCCGCGTGGAGGTGGAAGGCGATGGGCTGGTCTGCCATGAGGGCACGGTGAGTTGCTTCACCAAGCCAATCCCGGTGGGGGCTGCAGGCTGACCATGGCGAACAAACTCAAGCTCGGAATCCCCAAAGGCAGTCTTCAGGACGCCACCATCGCTCTCTTTGCCCAGGCAGGCTGGAACATCTTCGCCAGCGGCCGCAGCTACTTTCCGTCGATCGACGACCCGGAGATCGAGTGCATGCTGGTGCGTGCGCAGGAGATGGCGCGGTACGTGGAACATGGCGCCCTGGACGCGGGCCTGACCGGCAATGATTGGGTGCTCGAAAACGAAAGCGATGTGGAACGCGTGACGTCGCTGACCTACTCTAAGCAAAGCCGTGTTCCGGTGAAATGGGTGCTGGCTGTCCCCGAAGACTCTCCGTTCCAGCGGCCGGAAGACCTGGCCGGCAAGGTGATCGCCACGGAGTTGGTCGAGTATACAAAGCGCTATTTCGCGGGCAAAAACATCCCCGTCAAGGTCGAGTTCAGTTGGGGAGCGACGGAGGTCAAACCACCCACGCTGGCCGACGCCATCGTGGAAGTGACCGAAACCGGCAGCAGCCTGCGCGCCAACCGGTTGCGCATCCTTGAAGTGCTGATGGAAAGCGAAACGCAGCTCATCGCGAACAAATCGGCATGGCAAGACGACTGGAAGTCTGCCAAGATCCGCACCTTGAGCCTCATGCTGAACGGCGCCATGGCTGCCCAGACGCAGGTAGGCCTTATGCTCAATGTTCCCAGGGCAGATCTGGATGCGGTGCTGGGCGTGTTGCCCGCCCTGAACTCCCCTACAGTCTCTGAGTTGCGCGACCGGAACTGGGTCGCCGTGAATACGATTCTGGAACAATCGGTCGTTCGCGATGTGATCCCCAAGCTCAAAGCCGCGGGGGGCACCGGCATCGTCGAGTACCCGCTCAGCAAGGTTGTGTTGTAGGCAAACGGAAAGGGGAGGTCCTATGAAGATCTTCTGGATTGTGCTGGCCGTGATCGCCGTGGGACTGGCCATCAACTCGGGTGTGATGTACCTGCTGCAGAAGCGGCGTCAGCAGCGCGTTGAGCGGGACGGAGTGGTGCTCTATGCCACCGTCGTCTCCGCGGAGACTCTCGGCGGTCTGCTGAAGTACGCCGATATGAAGAAAGTGACGTTGCGCCTTCAGGACCCCGGAACGAAGTCTCCGCGCGAGGTTTCCTTGCGGACCCGCATGCCTGCCGGGCAAAAAGTTACGCCCGGCATGAAGATCGCCGTGGTGGTCGACCCGAACAAGCCGGAGCGGGTGTATCCCGCGGGCCCGGAGGCCGCTAAGCGCGCGGTGATGACCGGCTCGCGCCTGGAGCGCCGTCACATGCGCGTAGGCAGCGCGGGAACCAGGGAACAACAACCGCCGCGCGATCCCATCCCGTACCCCAGGCACCTGAACCGGCGATAACGCTGGCCGGAGAAGTCCGCCGCAAAAGATCAAGGAAGCAATGAAGATACTGAAGACATTTGGCGACAGCGCCGCCGCGGCCGACACGGCGATCAAGCAGATCGAGCAGCGCGGCGCGGTGAACACGGCCAAGGTGGACGCAACGGTACGCACCATCCTCGCCGACGTGCGCCAGGGCGGTGACGATGCCGTGCGCGAGTACGCACAGCGCTTCGATGGCCTCACAGCCGAACAGCCCCTGCTCGTCAGCCGCGAGGAGATGGAAGCCGCCTGGAACGAGACCAGCGAAGAACTCCGCGCGGCGATGCGTCTTGCGCAGGCAAACATTCGCGCTTTTGCTGAGAAGCAACTGCCCCGGGCCTGGAGCTTTCGTCCGCAGGACGGCGTGGAAGTTGGCCAGATCGTGCGCCCTCTGGACTCGGTGGGATGCTACGTGCCCGGGGGCCGGTATCCCCTGCCCTCAACGCTGCTGATGACCGCCACCCCGGCGCAGGTAGCGGGTGTGGAGCGCATTGTGGTCTGCTCTCCCAAGCCCGTACGTGAAACGCTGGCGGCTGCGTATCTGGCCAGCATTTCAGAGTTTTACCGGATCGGCGGCGCACAGGCGATTGCCGCGATGGCCTACGGCACGGACACCATCGCTCCTGTTGCGAAGATCGTGGGGCCCGGCAACCTGTACGTCACCGCGGCCAAAGTGGCTGTGTCCTTTGAGACGGGCATCGACATGCCCGCGGGCCCCACCGAGATCGTGGTCACCAGCGAAGCCGGCGACTTCAGCGGGATCGCCGCAGACCTGGTCGCGCAAGCGGAGCACGACCCTGAAGCGCTGCCGGTGCTGATTACCAGCAACGCCGACCTGGCCGAAGAAGTTGTGCTCGAAGTCAAACGGCAGGCGCGCGGCAATCCGGTCGCTGAGCAATCGCTGGGCGCGCAGGGCTACGCGTTCATCACGGCCACTGTGGAGGAAGCGCGAGCGCTCACCAATCGCCTCGCGCCGGAGCACCTGACCGTCGATGCCGGCAGCGATCTGCGCTGGGTGCGGAATGCGGGGTCCGTGTTCATCGGGCACCACACGCCGCAGTCGATGGGAGACTACATCTCCGGTCCCAATCACGTGTTGCCTACGGGCCGCAACGGACGTGTGCGCGGCGGCTTGAGCGTGCTGGACTTCGTCAAGATCATCACCGTGCAGCAGTACACCCTCGATGCCTTGCGTGAGGTGGGACCGCACACCATCGCGCTTGCCACCGCAGAAGGCCTTACGGGACATGCCGAGAGCGTCCGGGTCCGCATGCGCCAGGGAGACTCTGCATGAGCAGCGTGGCCGAAGAGCAAACCATGCAGGAACAGACGGTCAGGCTCCCCCAGCCCCGCGGGCTTGTGGCCGCCATGCCGGAGTACCATCCGCCGCTCGCCTCACGGAAGGCTTTGCGCTTGGACTTCAACGAGAACACGCTCGCGCCCAGTCCTGCCGTGTTCAGAAAGCTGCAAGAGCTTACCGCCGAAGGCCTGACGGTTTACCCGGAGCGCGAGCCTGTGGAGTGGATCGTCGCGAAGCACCTTGGTCTGGCGAGCGACCAGGTGTTGCTGACCAACGGCGTCGATGAGGCAATTCACCTGGTTGCGTGCGCCTTCCTCGACGAAGGCGACGAAGCTCTGATCTGCACACCCACGTTCTTCATGTATGACGTCTCGGTCAGCATGATGACGACGAAGCTCGTGCGGGTGCAGACCGACGATTCGCTCGTTTTTCCCTTTGAGCGCTTTCTTTCCGCGATCACGCCGCGTACCAGGTTGATCATCGTGGCCTCGCCCAACAATCCGACAGGCGCAGTGGTCAGCCGCGAGCATCTGCTCGCGATCGCCGCTGCTGCCCCCGAAGCCGTGCTGATGGTGGACGAAGCCTACTTTCACTTCTACGGCGAAACGCTGCTTCCTGACATTCACACGCACCGCAATCTGGTCGTTGCCAGGACGTTCTCCAAGGCCTACGGTCTCGCCAGCCTGCGCATCGGTATGCTGGCCGGAGACGCACGGTTGATAGGCTATCTGCGCAAGGTAAGCTCGCCCTACAACGTGAATGGCGTTGCCCTTGCGGTGCTGCCGGAGGCACTTGCGGACTCCGGGTACACCGAGTGGTACGCGGCGCAGGTCCACGAAGGCCGTGAGCGCGTGTTCGCAGCGCTTCGTGAACTGAGCGTGCGCACATGGCCCAGTGCAGCGAACTTCATCCTGATGGACATCGGTCCACGGCACAAGCAGTTCTGTGCGGTCATGCGCGAAAAGGGCGTTCTGCTTCGCGACCGCTCCTCTGATCCTGGATGCGAGGGCTATGTGCGCATCACCATCGGCACGGAAGAACATGTCACGCGTGGCATCCAGGCCCTGCGCGAAACTTTAGCCGAGATGCAATGGACAGCCGCTGAAGGCAGACACGCGCCGCATACGGGGAACGACGCGCGCGAGTTCGAGTAGATCTTCTAAGCAAGGTCAGAGGGGGGATAGCCATGGCAAAACTTCGCAGCAGACCCATGATGATTGCGCCGTTTATTCCCCTCTGGGGCATCCTGGCGTTCTTTGGAGCAGAACAGTTTCGCGGCACACCCTTCTGGGTTCCGTTCCTTGCCGTGATGGTCCTGCTGCTGGCGGCGCTTTTCGGCTACGTTGCAGCCCAAACACTCAGGGCAAAGCGGATGCGTTCAGGCCGCTGAAGGAGATACGTATGAGCGACCTGCTGGGAGAGACAGGCGTGGTTCCAGTGCATGCAGAGCAGCGCATCGGCACAGTGCGGCGCAATACGCTCGAGACGAAGATCAATCTCAGATTGAACGTGGACGGCACCGGGCAGTACACCGTGTCCACCGGCATCCGCTTCTTCGACCACATGCTGGAGAGCTTCGCCAAACATGGTGCGTTTGACCTTGCGCTCGAGTGCGTGGGCGATCTGGATGTGGATCAACACCACACGGTGGAAGACGTAGGTATTGCACTCGGCGAAGCGTTTGGGGAAGCGCTGGGCGACAAACGCGGCATCCTGCGCGCGGGCTACTTCGTGATGGCGATGGACGAAACTCTCGCCGTATGCGCGGTGGATCTGTCCGGCCGTGTGAGCTGTGTTGTCGATGATGCCTTGACCCAACCGCTGGTGGGCGACTTCCAGACGGAGCTTGTGCCTGACTTCTTCGACGGCTTCGCGCGTGGCGCCAAAGCCAACGTGCACGTAAAGACGATGTATGGTCGCTCGAATCATCACAAGATCGAGGCGATCTTCAAGGCGTTTGCTCGGGCGATGCGCGGCGCCTGCTCACGCGATGAGCGCATGCGCGATTTGCTGCCGAGCACCAAGGGATTGCTGTGATGATCGAACTCTCCAGAGAACAGCGCAAAGAAGCCATGCAGTCTCTTCAGCAGTACGTTGAGCGCATTATGACGGAGCCATTGGGCGATCTTCCTGCCGGGATGCTGCTTGACTTCTTTCTGCAGGACATCGGGCCTTTGATTTACAACAAGGCCGTCTCCGATGCGCAGAGCCGGCTTGCGAACCGAATCGCTGAGCTTGACAGCGAGCTTTACGAAGCTCCCTTTACCTACTGGCTTAAGCCTGGGAAGAGGAGCCGCTGACTTGATCGCCGTGATCGACTACAAAGCGGGAAATCTCACCAGCGTCGTGAAGGCGCTGCGCTATCTGGGTGCAGGTGACGTCCGCGTGACGCAGGATCCCGGCGATGTTCGTCGCGCGGCGAAGGTCGTGCTCCCCGGTGTCGGACACTTCCGGTCGACCGAACTTTTGCACACACTCGGCCTGACGGAAGCTGTGCGCCACGCGGTGGGGGCCGGCACGCCGTTTCTGGGGATCTGCGTCGGCTTGCAGTGGCTGTACGAAGGTTCGACCGAGGCAGACGACGTACCGGGTATGGGGTACTTCCCGGGCCGGTGCGAGCGCTTCCCTGCGCAGGCCGCAGGATCACCGCTGAAGTCGCCGCATGTGGGCTGGAACTCGCTGGAAAGCGTTCGGGCGGACTCGCGGCTGCTGGCGGGGGTTGGGCAGGGAGCCTTCGTGTACTACACGCACTCCTGGCGCGCACCGGTTTCGACGGACACGGCGGCCACGACCCTGTATGGCGGCGCATTTACGGGCGCCGTGGAACGGAACAACGTGATGGGCGTGCAGTTTCATCCGGAGAAGTCCGGCGATACGGGTTTGCAGGTGTTGAAGAACTTTCTTGCGCTGTAGCATCTCACGTAGCGGAGATCCCCAAGATGAGCACAGCGACCGACCTGAACGACAGCGAGATGGACCTGACGATTACGGACGTGACCACCGGCGCCGCAGCCGGGCAACCGCATGTGTCAGCGTTGGCCGTGCCTCTGGTGAGGCTGGACCAGATCAACAACTGGACCGGCGTGAATGAGCTTCCGTTCGACCCTATCGCGGAGCGTGTTCTGGAGATCGCCGCGCATGATGAGCAGGGCGAGTTGCAGCAAGGCACGCTAACCGTGGTGTTCGCGCGGCCCCTGGTGATCGACGGCAAAGGCTGGGCTTGCCTGTACAGGCTGAGCGCGATGGGACGGGAGCATGTCTCGCCGGCACGTGGTGTGGATGCCGTCGATGCGCTGCAGCAGGCGTTTACGGTGGTTCACCGGCAGCTTCAGGGTATGGGGCGGATGCACAGGATCACGTTTGGCGGTGGGGAGGATCTTGGCTTTGCCGGGGCGGGCGCGGATGCGGCCCCAAAGGGACAGGGCTGCCCGGTGATGGGCGGCGGCCTGAGTTCGTAGGAGTCCGCCTTGCTGACCAAGCGTGTGATTGCCTGCCTGGACGTGCGCGGTGGGCGCGTGGTGAAGGGCGTGCAGTTCGTGAATATTGTCGATGCGGGCGATCCGGCGGAGTTGGCCCATCGTCATGCTGATGGCGGCGCGGACGAGATCGTGCTGCTTGACATCACGGCGACGCACGAAGGACGCGGGACGTTGCTGGACACGGTGAAGCGGACAGCGGAGGCGCTGTTTGTCCCGTTCACCGTTGGCGGCGGCATTCGTTCCGCGGAGGATGCGGCTGCCGTGTTCGATGCCGGGGCCGACAAGGTCTCGATCAACTCGTCAGCGATTGCGCGGCCGGAGTTGATTGAGGAGATTGGCGCGAGTTTTGGCGCGCAAGCCGTGATCGTGGCGATCGATGCCCGGCGGGCCGCAGACAGCAGCGATCCTGTACGCGATGCTGAGGTGTATGTGAGCGGAGGGCGCAAGTCTACGGGGCTACGTGTCGTGGAGTGGGCCCGCGAGGCGGAGCAGCGTGGGGCCGGCGAGATTCTTCTGACATCGATGGATGCGGATGGAACGCGGGCTGGATTCGATCTGGAGCTTACCTCCCTGGTCTCCTCGGCGGTGCAGATTCCGGTGATCGCTTCCGGGGGAGCGGGCTCAGCCGGGCACTTCGCCGAGGTGTTTACGCGAGGCAAGGCGGATGCGGCCCTAGCGGCAAGCATCTTTCACTTTGGCGTGACGGATTGCCGGTCGCTGAAGGCCGAGGTGGCGCGAAGCGGCGTGCCCATGCGCCTGCACTCGCTGAAGCCACGGAGGCGGACTTCCTCTTAGACGCTCGCATCCCGCGGTTTTGCTCGCAGGCTGCCAGGACGAGGGCGAGGGGAGGTCCAGCGAACGCGAAGACAGCCCAGCGCGTGTACTCCGCGCTGAGCTGGTTCGATCGCTGTGCCGCGTGTCTTAATGCGGCGAGTTCGCCTGAACCTTGGTTTTATCGATGGTTGCGTCGTCCTTCGCTGTCATATGGCGCTCTTTCGCCTTGTCTTTAGCAGCAGTTGCCTTCTCATGCTTGGCACCGAAAAGCTTTTCCGTACCCTCCTTGGTACGGTCGACGGCCTTGACCGTCCCCTCCTTGGTCTTGTCGGCCGCAACGACGCTGCCTTCCTTGGTCTTATCGGCAGCCTTTGCGGTTCCCGACTTGGTATCGTGGGCTGCCGTGTGGGTGCCTGATTCTGTTTTATGCACCGTCTTGCGCGTTCCGGTCTTTACAGCATGGCCGGTGTTGTCGGCGGCGCTCCGGGTGTCCTGGCCGGCGCTATGCATATCCTGGCCGGCAGTTTGGGCGTGGGAGAGGGCAGGTGCCAGCAGATTAGACGCCAGCACGACTGAGGCGAAGGCTGTGGCGAGACGTGTCGTCTTCATAGGTATTAAGGTTCCGTTTCCGCCGATAGGGTTGCAAACCGGAACTGAAAAATCAGCCCGACCCGGCATAGGGGAGGGAACCTTGGTTCTCTGACCAGGTTGCGTCCCGGCGCTGGCATTTGCTGATTACGGGAGAGGGCGCACGGCATCCTTGGCACGGCGGCTTCAGACCGACCCCGGGCGGAACGTTCTGTAGGGATGGCGAGGGAGTTTGCGTCTTTTGGGTGGGTTGTGCTCGTCTGTAAACACAATTCCTGAGTGCCCTGAGGTTCCCTGTGCGCGTTCCCCTTCGTGCCGCTGCCGTAGTGTTGCCCTTTCTTTCTCTTCCGTTCCCGCCAGGCGCGTGCGCGCAAAACAAGCCAGCCCCCAGGCCTTCGTTGTCGCAGCCGGCGATCTCACCGGATGGAAAAGAGATCGCCTTCGTGAGCGGGAGCGACATCTGGACGGTGCCGGCGGGTGGGGGCGAGGCGCATCTGCTGGTGAGCGATCCGGCGGAGGAGTCACGGCCGTTGTACTCGCCGGATGGGACGAAGCTGGCGTTTATGTCGACGCGCACGGGAGCTGGGGATATTTATGTGCTGACGCTGGCGACGGGGCAGCTGCAGCGGATTACGTACTCGGATACGCCGTCGAACCTGGATGCGTGGTCGCGGGATGGGGAGTGGCTGTACTTCACGTCGGGCGCGACGGATGTGGGTGGGCAGGGCGATATCT
>CAXUNH010000029.1:0-26740 GCA_964252405.1 uncultured Acidobacteriaceae bacterium
CCTACGCCCAGACCGGCCTGCTCACCCCGCCACAACTCGCCCACCTGTCCTTTCGCCCGGAGCGAAGCGACGTGGAGAGACCTGCCGTCCGTCCCGAAGAGCCCCTTTTGCCGCAGGAACAAGAAACCCCGGTGCTCGACCCAGTGGCGGAGGCGGTGCGGGAGGCGGCCGATGGGACAGAGACGCCACCCGCACCGGCGTCCTCCGTCACCGTCGAAGCTTTCCTCGACGACATGCCCGCCCAGTACGCCGCTGCCGACCTCATCCTGGCCCGCTCCGGATCCACGGTCGCTGAGATATGTGCGGCCGGTCGCGCGTCCCTGCTCATCCCGTTTCCCCAGGCTGCCGACGACCACCAGCGCCGTAACGCCGAGGTGCTTGCCGAAGCCGGGGCCGCCCAGATGCTGCTTCAGGCGGACACCACGGAGCAAAGCCTGCAGGCGGCCCTGCTCACGCTGCTGACGGACCATTCCCGCCGGGCCAGCATCGCCGCCAACGCCCGCGCGCTCGCCCGCCCCGGTGCCCTCCAGCGCATCGCCGGCATGGTTCTGCGGCTCGCTCAACGGAGTTAGCGCTAACCGGTCGGCCAGGCCCCCAGAGTCCGTTCTGCGGCACACGAAAAAGGGGCCGAGGCATCCGCCCCGGCCCTCCCTTCCAGCGCCTTACCGGCGTCCGCCGCCGCCGCCACCGCGGGATGCTCCCCCACCGTGAAAGCCACCGCCGCCGCCAGCGCTGAAGCCACGTCCGCCTCCGGAGGGTGCCGAATAGCTGCGTCCGGCGTTGCCCGGGGCGGCGTAACTGCGCGGTTGCCCGCCGCCGAAGCCACCGGCCATCTGGTGCTGTCCGCCGCCGTACGCTCCCCCAGTGAATCCGCGTTGCTGGCCATCGAAACCCTGCCCGCCGAACCCGCGTTGCTGGCCATTGAAGCCCTGCCCAGCGAATCCGCGTTGCTGGCCATTAAAGCCTTGGCCGGCGAACCCGCGCTGCCCGCCAGCGGCGAAGCCGGCCCGGCCCTCCATCGCGGACCCACGATTAAAGGCTGCACCGCCGTTGCCGAAGCCGGCCGGGTGCGCGTTGAACGACGGCCCGCCTGGGCGCCCGGCAAACCCCGGGTACGACCGCTCGTACACAGCGCCCCGGAATCCCGGCCCGAAGTGGCCGTACGCCCGGTTGTAGAGGAATCGGCCACCGTTCCAGTAGCCGCCGAAGAATCCTACGCCGAAGTACCCAAAGCCATAGTTAATGCCGCCGTAGTACCCCACGGTCCGGCCCCAGTAGCCGGGGTGCCAGAAGTAGCCGCCGCCGCCCCATCCCCACCAGCCGGGCGTCCACAGAGCCTCCTGATACGGCGGCAGAACCCACGCGCCGTCCACCCAGTAGTACTGGTACCCATCCCATGCCCAGTACCCCGGGGTCCAGATGTAGCCGTCACCCGGGCACAGCGGCTGCTCGTAGACCGGGATCGCCGGTGGAGCGATCGTTGCGCTGATGAACACCGCGGCATGGGCCTCCGGCGCGGCAGCAGCGAACGCAAAACCAGCAAGCATGGCCCCGCCAAAGGCAACATTCAGTCCAAGGTTGCGAATTGCCCGTTTCCAATCCATCATTCTTCCTCTGCCTGCATGGAGCTTGCTCGCTGCAGCCCAATGCGGCCCGGAGTTCCGGCCCGGCTCCAGCCGGTGCCATGCTCCAGCTAGTTAGACACAGGCCTTCCTCAGAGGTTGCGCTCCGCGGAGCTAGGGCTTCGGCAGCGCCGTCGCGGACTTCGGCCCCGTAAACAAGGCCTTCGGGCACATCACGTGCACGCCGTCGTTGGTGTCCACCAGTTGCGTGATGTCTACGTCGCAGGCCGTCGATACTAATGAGTACGCATCCTCCCGCGAGAGGTGCGGGTAATCCGGATTGCCCTCGCTCAGGAACTGGATCATATTGCGCACCGCCATCTCTGTGGCAGCCTTCAGGTCGGCGTTGAAACCCATGCTGATGTACGCGGTCGGGGTCTCCGCCCGGGGCCATAACAGGTGCTCGCGGGTGGCCTCGCCCTTGTGCACGATGAACTGAAACGTCCCGGTCAGCGAGGTCTCGAGCGCGGTGATGTCCACTTCGCCGTTCCCCTGGCCGGCATGCCCATCACCCGCTTCGAACAACCCACCCGCCGCGTGCACCGGGTAGAAGATCACCGATCCCGCCGTCAGCTCCTTGTTGTCCATATTCCCGCCATGCATCCAGGGCGGTGCCGAGTTCCACTTGCCCACCGACTCCGGCGGGGCGATCCCCATAGAGCCAAAGAACGGGTGCAACGGGATGGCCACGCCCGGCGCAAAGTCGGCCACCATCTTCGCCCGGTCCAGCGGAATGATCTTCGTCCGGCTATACGGGAAGTCATCGGGCAGAAAACCGCGCCCCGCCCCAAAGCTGTTACACGCCCACGGCACGTCGATGGCGATCTTCACCACACGCACCTCCAGCACGTCCCCCGGCTCCGCCTCCGCCACCGCCACGGGCCCGGTAAGAATGTGGCCGCCCGGCCCGCGCTGGTCCTGAGGGACGCCGCTGTACAGTTTCCCCAGCCACTCCGGGATATCTGCCTGCTTGACCCCGTTGGCCAGCAGCCGCTCCGGCGGTCCACACGTAGAGGCCGTCTGCATCAGGACCGTATCCCCTGAATGCACGGTGATCGCCGGCTTTGCCTTCGCCGAGTAGTAGCCCCACGCTACGGTAGAGGGCGTCGCAAGGAGGGTCTGCGTAGTCTGTGCTGAAGCACCCAGCGATGCAGCAAAAAGAAAGAGAACCGCTTTGGCGGTACGCGCGGCAGAGTTTTGGGTCATGCGTCCTTGTATAGCATCCCGGCAACCTGGGCCGGGGTATGCTCAAGCAATCACATGGAGGGCATGTTCTCCGCCCTTCACTGCGCTGGTGACCATGCGACGGTCGAAGGTCGCCAACTTGCCCTTTCGTGAACTCGCCAGCGCAAGCAGGTAGGTATCCGTGATCTGCTTCACGTCAGTCAGCCGGGACGTGTCCACGTGTTGCTTATCCAGCAGCGAAACGTCGTCGGGCCAGAAGTTATGGCCTGGAACGCGGCGAAGGCGCTCCATCAGGTTTGCGACTTCGGCCGGGCTGCCCGGCGAATTAGGGTAGCGGCTATTGCCGGCAATGCGAAGGACTCCGTTCTCCGTAAGGGGGCAGGTCGCCCAGGCTCGATCGCTTTCAGCCGCAAACCACACATGTGCGATCGAATGCCAGACGTGATCGGGATCGATCAGTGCCAGGAGGACATTGACGTCCAGGAGGTACCGGATCAAGGCGTTTCCTCATCGATTTGACGCACCAGTTCGGACGTAACCAACACCCGGGATCCACGGCTCTTCAGAAGCGGAAACCCATTCCGTTCGGCTTGATAGGTCGCGCGTGGCGTCAGGGCCGCTCGCACCAGGGAAGACAGAACCTCGCCAACGCTCTTCCGCTGTACCTCCGCGAGGTCCTTCACGGCGGCCAGAACGTCGTCATCAATCGCCAGGGTCGTCCTCATGTCCGCACCTTAACGCATCAAACATCAAACATCAATACGCTACACTAGCGCCGATGCCCTTCCCCGAACACGCACTCTTCGCTCAGACCCAACGCGTCCACTTCATCGGCATTGGTGGCATCGGCATGAGCGGCATCGCCGAAATCCTGCTCACGATGGGCTACATGGTGTCCGGCTCCGACCTTCGCGCCAGTGCGGTCACCGACCGCCTGTCCGCTTTGGGGGCCACGGTCCACATCGGCCATACCGCCCAAAACGCGGCTGCCAGCGACGTCGTCGTCGCCAGTTCCGCGGTCAGCCCGGAGAACCCCGAGGTGCTTGAAGCGCGCGCCCGCAAAATCCCCGTCATTCCCCGAGCGGAAATGCTCGCTGAACTCATGCGCCTCAAGTACGGCATCGCCATCGCCGGCATGCACGGCAAGACCACCACGACCAGCATGATTGCCGCCGTCCTCAGCGGCGGTGGGCTTGACCCCACGGTCGTGGTCGGCGGCCGGGTCGACGCGATGGGCTCCAACGCCCGCCTTGGGCGATCGCAGTACCTCGTCGCCGAAGCCGACGAGAGCGATCGCTCGTTCCTGAAGCTGTCGCCGATCCTCTCCGTGGTCACCAACCTTGACCGGGAGCACATGGACGCCTACCGCGACATGGGCGACGTTGAAGACGCCTTCGTTCAGTTCATGGACGAGGTGCCGTTTTACGGTGCGGTCACGGCTTGCAGTGATAACGCCGCACTCCGCGCCATTCTGCCTCGGGTCACTCGCCGGGTCTACACCTATGGCGAAGGGCCGGATGCGGACTTCCGGCTGCGCCTGCTGCGGCCCGCGCCAGGGTGTTTCTCCACCTTTGAGGTCAACACGCGCGGTCTGGTGCTGGGACCGTTTCACCTGCACGTTCCCGGGCGGCACAATGTGCTGAACGCGACCGCGGCGGTGGCCCTCGGTGTCCAGCTTGGCCTCACGCCGACGAACATTGGGAATGGTCTAGGGAGCTTCCGTGGTGTGGACCGCCGCTTTCAGACCAAGGGCCACGCCCGGGGCGTTGCGGTGATCGACGACTACGGCCATCACCCTACGGAGGTTCGCGCCACGCTGCAGGCCGCGCGCGAATGCGGCTACGGTCGCGTCCTCGTCCTCTTTCAACCTCACCGGTACACCCGGATCCGCGACCTGATGGAAGAGTTCGCTACGGCCTTTGGCGACGCGGATGCTGTGCAGGTGCTGGACATCTACGCGGCCAGTGAGCAGCCGATCGACGGCATCACGGGCGAGGTGCTCGCCGATCGCATCCGCGAGGTGGGCGGCGGCCGGGTCGCCTACGCGCCGTCCATGGCAGAAGCCGTGGAGCGTCTCACGGCAGACGCCCGCGACGGCGACATGATCCTGACGCTCGGGGCCGGGAGCGTCTCACAGGCGGGGCCGATGCTGCTCGAAAAGCTGCAAGTAGGGGTTTAGACTTGGCGTATGGCCAGTTTTCCAGATCCGCCTTCCAGCATCGGGTCGCCTCGCTTCGGAGCGCGTGTGCCGGTCGAAGAACTGCCTGAGCGGCTGGGCGAAGTAGAGCAGGAGCTGCGTCAAGGTTGCATCGTGGAGCTGGTGAGCAACGGGCGACTGGTTGCGGAACTACGTTTACCTGGTCATGCGTATGGGCCGGAGGAGATCGACCCGAACATGCCCGACTTCCTGGCGCGCATGAAAGAGATGTGGGGCGACAGGACCTTCGGCGACTCGACACGATTGATCAGAGAAGAGCGTGATTCCGGTTACTAGCTACCTGGACAGCAGCTTCTTAGCAAAAGGCATACCTCGTGGAGTTCGGCTCCGATCAGGTGGCCCACTTCCTTCGCGTAAAACGTCCGCGCCCCCATCAGCCCGCTTACGGACGTAGAACTGGCATCGGCCTTTGCCCGGGAACTCGCCGGCGATGACCTGACAGAGGCTCTCGCCCGCTACGACGAAGACAAGCGGCGAGGCGTCGTTCAGCAGGTGCCACTGCAAACTGAGGTTTACGCCGCAGCGCAGCAACTCGTGATCCGATTTGGCCGGGAGGCGCGCTTGCGAACCCTCGACGCACTCCAATTGGCAACGGCCCGTCACTACGGCGTTGATCTGTTTGCCACCTACGACGGTCTCTGGCGACAGTTGCGTACAAGCTGGGCTTGTTTGTCATCGGCGCCCGACCCTAACGCGGTACGCCACAAAACTGTTATGGCGGAAACGCCAGGTTCCCACGCTATAGTGTCCACAGGCGATTTTCCGCGACCTTGCTCAGGCCCGCGGCCATGAAGTTGGTGTACAAACGGAGCTCAGCAGCGACGGCCTCGGCGACAGCATTCGCCGAGCCGGTGGAGGCGTTCGTCTCCTCACCGGCCCGGCCGGAACCGTCCCCCGCACCCGCGGGCGCGCTCCATCGTGTCTTTCCGGCGGGCCCCGTCGCACCGGAAGCCCCCGCCGAGGACGAGTACGTTCCGCAGCGCGGATCTTACGGTCTGCGCCTGCACGGTGGCATTCCCCGCAGCCTCGGCGGTCGCATCGTGCTCGGTACAGGCGCGCTCTTCCTCCTGGGCGTGGTCACCCTGACTGTCGCTGAGATCCGGAGCTTCCTCCTGCACGATCCAAGATTTTCAATCACCACCTCCACCGAGATCGCGGTGGAAGGAAACGAGCACATCTCGCGATCGGACGTCCTGGGCGTCTTCGGCGCAGATCTTGAGCGCAATATCTTCCGGATTCCGTTGACCGAACGCCGCGCAGACCTGGAGCGCCTGCCATGGGTGGCGCACGCCACCGTGGAACGGCTCCTGCCCAATCACCTCCGGGTGCATGTGGTCGAACGCATGCCGATCGCCTTTGTCCGCCAGGGATCACACATCGGCCTGGTCGATGCGGACGGCGTTTTGCTGGACATGCCCCCCGAATCTGCCGGCGACCCGCACTACTCCTTTCCGGTGCTGACAGGCCTGGCGCCGGACGACACCCCGGAACTCCGGTCCTCGCGCATGGAGGTTTATCGCCGCTTCATGGCCGACCTGGACAGCGGCGGGCAGCACCGGACCCAGGCCCTGAGCGAGGTTGACGTCACCAATCCGGAGGACGTGAAGGCGCTGGTTACGCTGGGCGGTTCCGATATCCTGGTCCACTTCGGCGATGAAGAGTTTCTGCGCCGCTTCGAGTCGTTCGGGAAGCACCTGCCCGAGTGGCGCACCCAGTACCCCAAACTCGCCTCGGCAGATATGCGGTATGAGCGTCAGGTCGTGCTGGAAATGCAGGGTGGCGCTACGCCCCTTCCGCCCGAGGACAGCATAGGAGCGGTGACCGCAGCGAAGCCCTTAGCGGCGCAGCCGCGAGCCAGCAGCGGCAGTCCCGCGGCTCGGCATCCGCTCGCCACAGCCGTCGCCCACCGTCCGGCGCCCGGCCATTCCGCCGCGGCAAACCAACGGATCTTCCGGGAACTGGCCGCACAGCGGGCGCAACAGGCAAGATTGAGGGCAGCCGAGAGGCGGTAACGGTATGAACCAAAAGGTCAACAATCTGATCACGGTGCTCGACGCTGGGAGCTCAAAAAGCGCTGTTCTGGTGGCCGAGGTGGGCGAAGGGATTCGCTACCGTGGCCATGGGGTCGAGGCTTCCCGGGGTATGCGTCGCGGCATGATCGCCGATCTCGCGCCCGCCGCCGAGGTGATCGACAAGGCCGCGCTGGCTGCGGAGCGCGCCACCAAGGCTCCCATCGAAACCGCGGTGGTAGGCATCGGTGGACCGCACATCAGGGGCATGAACTCGCAGGGCGGCATCAGCATGGGCAGCCGCATGAAGGAGATCACCCGCGAGGACGTCCGGTCGGCCATCGATCGCGCCCGCTCCGTCGGCCTCGCGCCTGACCGCGAAGTTCTGCACCTGCTCCCGCAGCAGTTCATCCTCGACGACCAGGCCGGCATCCACGACCCGGTCGGCATGGTCGGCAACCGCCTCGAAGTTAACCTGCACCTCTCAACCTGCTCGGGCTCCGCCGCACAAAGCGTCGTTACCTGCGCCAACAAGGCCGGCCTGGAGGTCGTGGATACCGTCTTTGAGGGCATCGCCTCTGCCGAGGCCGTTCTGCATCCGGACGAGCGCGAACTGGGTGTCTGCCTGGCCGATATCGGCGCAAGCTCCACCGAAATCGTTGTGTACTTTGAGAGCGCCGTCGCCCACACGGCCGTTCTGCCCATTGGCGGCGACCACTTCACCAACGATCTCGCGGTGGGCCTCCACGTCAGCGTCGATGAGGCCGAACTCCTCAAACGGCAATACGGCCACTGCGTCGTGACCGCCGTGCCCCAACTGAACGAGATCGAGATCGGCGGTGACCTTTCCACGGGCGGGCAGGGGCCGCGGATGATCCGCCAGCGGTTTCTCGCCGAGATCCTGGAACCCCGCGCTCGCGAACTCCTCACGATGCTTCGCGACAACCTCCGCTCCGGCGGCGTTCTGGAAGCCATGGGCACCGGCTGCGTCTTCACCGGCGGCGGTGCTCTCCTTCCCGGTCTGCTCGACCATGCCGAAAGCCTGCTGCGTGTCCCCGCCCGTATCGGCTATCCGGTCCCGCTGCCAGGCATGCCCCAGGAACTCGCCCGGCCGGAGTTTTCGGCCCTGATCGGCATGCTTCTGTACACCCATCGCACACAGATCCGCAAAGCCAGCGAGGAGCAGGGGCTGATGCAGAAAATACAGGGCATGTTCAAGGGCAGCTTCTAAATACCCAAACGCCGCCAGCCCAAGTCTCACAGGTAGAATGAAGTTCATGTTGTTTCGCAAGCTTCTGCCTTTTCTGGCTGCCGGCGCAGCCCTTTCTCCCATCGCCGCCCACGCACAGATCGGAGTCTTCGGTACGGTCACCGGGCAGCGGATCGGAGGCGTCACGTGCACTCAGTCCGGCGGGGGCGGAGTCAGCCCGTGCAGCTCCGGGACGACGACGGACAAGCCGTATGGCGCCAGTTTCGGTGGGTACTATGAGTTTCGATCGTTTGGCCCGGCGCGGGTGGGCGTCGTGATCCGCGGCGGCGTGCTGAACACCAACAAGGACCCAGGCGCGAATGTCGCGAGCACAGATCTGATCCGCGAGTACACCGCCCTGGGCGGCGTGCGCGCCAGCGCGGGCACACCCATCAAGTGGATTCGGCCCTTTGGCGAGGTAGTTGCCGGGTACGCGAAGTTCGGCCCGGTGTATGCCTACAACACCTACACCAAGGTGGAGGGCCTGATCGGGGTGGATCTCCCCATTGCATCGTTTGTGGACATTCGCGCTATAGAATTGGGTGCAGGGGCTCTGTTTGGCCCGAGCACCCACGGCACGCAGTCCATTGGCGCCGGGTTGGTGTTCCACACGCCTCGCTAGAGCGCTTGCTGTAGCAATTTGGAGCGGTGAGGCACGTGTAAGCCAACGCTCCCACGATAGAACCCAGGTAGGTACAGCCCAGGCGCGCCATCGAGGAACGGTGTGCGCACTGCGCATCGTTTTCATGCAGAATCAAAGGCGAAGCACTCCCTCCGCCTCCCAGGAGCCCCGCCCCATGTCGTATCAGGCCGACGACGCCCTTCGCATCCACTACCACGACGAAACCCAGCGCACCGCTCGCATCAAGGTCATAGGCGTCGGCGGTGGCGGCAACAACGCGGTCAATCGCATGATCGCGGCCAAAGTGGAAGGCGTCGAGTTCATCGCGGCGAACACGGATGCGCAGGCGCTCGAGTCATCGAACGCGCCCGTTAAGCTGCAGCTTGGCGTCAAGCTCACCGCCGGCCTCGGCGCGGGAGCGAACCCGGATATTGGCCGGCGCGCTGCGCTCGAAGACTCCGACAAGATCATCGAGGCGCTGGAGGGCGCGGACATGGTGTTCGTCACCGCGGGCCTCGGCGGAGGCACGGGCACAGGGGCTGCCCCTGTGATCGCCTCCCTGGCCAGCGAGATGGGCGCGCTGACCGTAGCGGTCGTCACCCGTCCGTTCGGCTTCGAAGGCAAACGTCGCATGATGCAGGCCGAACGTGGTATGCAGGAGTTGCTGGAATCTGTCGATACTCTGATCGTGATTCCCAACGAAAAGCTCCTCGCGGTGGCCAAGGATGCCGGATTCTTCGAGAGCTTCCGGATTGCCGACGACGTGCTGCGCCAGGGCGTGCAGGGCATTTCCGACATCATCACGATCCCCGGCATCATCAACCGCGACTTTGCGGACGTGAAGACGACCATGGCCGGCATGGGGTACTCGGTCATGGGGACTGCGGTGCGCTCGGGGCCGGATCGTGCCAAGGATGCCGCGTTGGCCGCCATGGCCTCACCGCTGCTGGAGTCCGGCGCAATCGACGGCGCGCGGGGCGTACTGATCAACATCACCGGATCCAGCTCGCTGAAGCTCAACGAGGTCAACGAGGCCTCCACCATCATCCAGAACGCTGCCCACGAGGACGCGAACATCATCTTCGGCGCCGTGCTGGACGAAGCGATGGCCGACGACGTCAAAATCACGGTCATCGCCACGGGATTCCGCGAATCGCAGCCGCAGCGCCGCGAGAGAATGCTGGGCGATGTGCCGGTGCAGGAAAGCTCCCCGGCCAGCAGCGGTTTCAGCCCACGGATCTCTCCCCGGGTACCCAGCGCCCCATTCGCCAGCGAGATGCCCACGCCGCCGGTGGGTGCATCCTCCCCGGCGCCTGTTCGCCCCGCGCAGACCAGCTCTGGGATGGAGTCACAGCCGATCCCTGTGGTGCGCGCGAACGACTCCGGCGCCTCTGCTGAATCGGCCAGCCCGCTTGCGTCCTCCCCTGCCGAAGATGCGGCATCGACCTCCCCGGGGGGTTCTGCGACGTCCGCTCCGCCCAGGGCTGGGAACTCGGGCCCGGGCGCGTACCACCCCGTTCTCAACCCCGAAGCCCGTCGGGAGTTGGTTCCGGTCCCGGCGTCCGTGTTTGACGACGAGTTTTTCACCAAAGGCAATGAGGAACTCCGTGCGCGCCGATCGGCGGAGCTTGCGAACCCTGCGGAGGGAGCGGCTGAGCCCGAGACCGCGCCCCATTGGCCGGAGGCCCGGGTTCCATCTTTTGCGGGCTATGTTGGGGACGCATCTCCACCCCCGGCGGAATCCGACGAACTCGACATCCCGGCGTTTCTGCGCCGCAACCACTAAGGTCTGGAGCTGTGGCCAAATTGCGTTCCCTTGTTGTGCTGCTTTTGCTGTGCTGCGGCCTGGTCGCATCGGCCGGTGTTCACCGTCGCGTCACCCCGCACAGTGCTCACGCTGGACGCGCCCGTGTGTCTGCGGGACCGGCCCGGGGCGTTCTGGTGGCCCGCCGCGGCCGGCACGGGCGCCGGGTCGCGGTCCGCGCTGTTCGCAGCTACGGTGAGCGGTTTTACGCCTCCAGCTTCATTGAAGACCCTGCGCTTCAGACCTCAGGGGACATCACGGGTGGGGAAGATCCGGTCGTTCGGGCGGCGGCCATTCAAGCGCTCGGGAACATGAACGGGACCGTGCTGGCCATTGATCCAAGTTCCGGCCGCATCCTGGCCATGGTGAACCAGAAGCTCGCGCTGAGCTCCGGCGCGGAGCCCTGTTCGACGATCAAGGTCTCTGTGGCGCTTGCTGCTTTGAAAGAAGGCATCGTCAAGGCCGATACCCCGGTGAACCTTGGCGGGCATTACTCCCTTGATCTCACCACAGCCCTGGCCAAGAGCGTGAACCTCTACTTCGAGGTGCTTGGTCGTGCCATGGGCTTCGAGCGCGTGAAGCACTACGCCAACGAGTTTGGCCTGGGCGAGCTTGCCGGCTACGGCATCGAGGGCGAACAGCTCGGAACGTACCCGGACACCGAACTCCCGCACAACATGGGCGGGGTAGGGCGCATGTGCTC
This sequence comes from uncultured Acidobacteriaceae bacterium, assembly GCA_964252405.1. Lineage (GTDB taxonomy): Bacteria > Acidobacteriota > Terriglobia > Terriglobales > Acidobacteriaceae > Granulicella. The sequence continues at coordinate 11,413 of CAXUNH010000029.1, forward strand.
CTTTGGGGAAAGCATCTCCATGACACCGCTCCAGCTCGGGGCGCTGGTCTCGGCCATCGCCAACGGGGGTACCCTCTACTACCTGCAGCATCCGACCGCGCCTGAGCAAATATCCGCGTTCCAGCCCCGCGTCAAGCGCCTGCTGGACATCCAGGACGTGATCCCACAGATCCTGCCCGGCATGAGCGGCGCTGTGAACTGGGGGACCGCGCGGTCGCTGAAGTCTAACTTTGTGGAGTTCCCGGTCTTCGGCAAGACGGGCACCTGCTCCAATAACGGGACGCGTTTCGGCTGGTTCGTCTCGTATGGCAACGCGCCTACCGGACGCATTGTGACCGTGGTCTTCCTGGAAGGTGGCCGGCCTACCTTCGGTCCCAAAGCCGCCGAGATCACCGGCGAGTTCTACCGCGCCATGTATGACCGCAACTACTTCGCCCCGCGCTCGCCGGCCACGGTCGCCGACAGCGGGAACGCAACCACCGGCCGCTAAACATCTGCTCAGCCGACAATCTCCGCGGCAGGCTGCATCTGAAACGGGGAGGTCAGGATGCAGATTGTCACCGCACAGGAGATGGGCGAGGCCGACCGCCGTTCGGCAGAGGGGGGCGTCTCCGTCGCAACCCTGATGGAGAACGCGGGAGCGGCGGTAGCCCGGTTTGCTCTTCGCCATGGCCCGGGACGAGGTCTGATCGTCGCGCTCTGCGGCAAGGGCAACAACGGCGGCGATGGCCTGGTCGCCGCGCTGAAGCTGGCCGAGGCCGGCCGCCCCGTGCGGGTTGCCCTTCTCGGAAGCGCAGCGGACCTCAAGGAGCCGGTGAGCCGCGTGTATGCGCGGGCTGCCGAAAGCGAGGACCTCGATCTTCGGGAGATCTCAAGCGAGTCTGCCCTTAAGGCTAGCCTGCAGGACGCGGTGCTTGTTCTGGACGCGGTGGTTGGCACGGGGTTCAAGCCACCCCTTCGCGGCCTCGCCGGAGTTGCCCGTGACCTGCTCGCAGCCAGCGTGGTACCGGTGATTGCGGTAGATCTGCCCAGCGGCTGGGACGCCGACTCCACCGCCATGCACGCGCCTCCCGCCGCATCAGGACAGAGCAGCGAGGCCTTTCGCGCCGATGCGGTTGTGACCTTCGCGGCGCCCAAACTGGCTCACGTCTTCGGCCACCTCACCCCCGGTAAGGTCTTCGGCCCGGTGGTGGTTGGGGACATCGGGACGCCGCCGGCCGCTCTCACCTCGGGCACCGGGCTGGTTTGGTCCGGCGCGAGCAAGAGCCTCGCGGAGCGACCACGGGGAGTCGACGGCAACAAAGGCAAGTTTGGCCATGTGCTGCTGATCGGCGGTGCTTTTGGCAAGTCTGGCGCGCCGGCCATGATGAGCCTCGCTGCGCTTCGCACCGGCGCTGGTCTGGTCACCGCGGCCGTGCCCCGCTCGATCCTTCTCGATGTGGCGCGGATCGCTCCGGAGTTGATGACAACGCCCCTCCAGGAAAGTCCAGGAGCCGGCCCACAGGGCGCAGAGGAAGGGCTTACCGGGATCTCGCTCGCGAACCTGGAACCACCGTCGCTTGCCGCCCTTCTCAGAGGCATCAAGGTCGTCGGCATCGGCCCGGGGCTGGGGCAAGGAGGCGAGACACCCGCATTCGTCCGCCGCGTTCTGCAGCAGGTGAGCCTGCCCATGGTGGTCGACGCCGATGCCCTGAACTGCCTTGCCGGCCATACCGAGCTTCTGAAACAGGCGACCGCTGCCAAGGACGACCAGGGGCGCCAGCGCACCGTTGTCCTCACACCCCATCCGGGCGAGATGGCGCGACTCCTCCATTGCACGGTAAAGGATGTCGAATCCGATCGCGTCGAGGTTGCGCGCCGCTTTGCCACCGGGCACGGGGTCATTCTCGTCCTGAAAGGGTGGCGCACCCTGATTGCCCATCCTGACGGGCGCATCGCCGTAAACACGACCGGCAATTCTTCCATGGCGAAGGGCGGGAGCGGCGACATCCTGACCGGCGTCGTGGCTGCCATGCTTTCGCAGTACCCGGAGGAGCCGGGGAAGGCGGTGGAGGCGGCGGTGTTTCTCCACGGACTCGCAGGCGACCTCGCCTGTCTCGACCAGGACCAGCACACTGTACTGGCGACCGACACGGTGGCTCACCTGGCCAGGGCGTTCCGCAGCCGCGTTGTGGATGCCGACGGCCTAACATGGATCACGGGCACCGCGGCGAACGGGAGCTCGGCGGGACCCGCCGAAAGAGGGCTATTTTAGATGGAGTACAACCGCGAAAAGCGCCTGCGCACCCGGAGCGAAGCGGGGACCGTGGCCCTTGGGCCGACGATCGCCGAGTTGTTGCGGCCGCCCAAGATCGTTCTGCTGCGCGGAGATCTCGGAGCGGGGAAGACGACGCTTGTGAAGGGCATCGCCGGTGCGTTGAGCGCCGCGGATCTGGAGACGGTGACCAGTCCCACCTTTACGCTGGTCCACGAGTACAAGGGCCACAAGGTCCGCATCTTCCACCTGGACCTTTATCGCCTGGAGACCGAAGCGCAATTGGAAGGCATCGGCTTATGGGAGATCGCTGACGCCGGCGACGTCCTGGTGCTGATCGAATGGGGGGAGCGCTTTCCGGCGCTCGTGGCCCGGGCGGATGCAGAGATCGCCATCACTGCGGGGGAGGCTGAGACCGAGCGCCTCCTGCACATCCGCTGGCGCGAAGGCTGATCCCCGCTGGAGTCCCTGGCCTTTTTTGGGGGGCCCGCAGACGCAAAAAGGCCGCGCCCTCTGGCGCGGCCTCTGCTTCAGCGTCTGCTTACCGCGTGCGGCGTGTGGCGTCCTGCTGAGCTTCGGTCCGTGCACGGATACCGATGAAGCTGGGAACAAACACAGTGGCTGCAAAAGCGGTAGCTACAAGTAATTGGTACATACAAGACTCCTCGTCGGCGCCGCGAAGACACGTTGCGGCACACGAATCGAACGACGTTATTAGTGATGTGTCATCAGCGGGGGCGGGCATCAGATCAAGACTGAGCCGTCACGGGCGCTGGCTTATGGGGCCCATCGGAGGTGCTGTTCCTGCACTGCGGGTTAACCGACCGGCTTTACGCCTCAGCCACCCTGCTCCTTGTTTCCTCTACGGAATAGACTATCCTGCGGTTCCCGGCGATTCGGAATTCTTTGCCGAAAATGGGCGAAAAGTTGGTAGTGGTCAAGTTTGGTTTGACACTCATGTTCGCGGCAGTCTACTATCAACGCGTCGCGGTCTGACCCGAATGGGTGATGACAGGGGCAAGATGGCATGAAAAAACCCCGTTGGGGAACAGGGTTTTGGGATCTGGGGGCACACTCAGATCATGTCATGGAGTGCGCCTTGTTACAACAGGTTCCTGCAGATAGATACCCTTCACCCCAGATGGAATCGCCTCAACCTCCCGAGTCAGTCTGTATCGGTCCCTCGGAATCGGAAGTAAGTCGTGCCCGGCGGGGCAGATTTCGTGGAAGAGTCCGTCGTGCAGCATATCGCGCAAGGCGTTTTCGGTTGGGATTACGCCGCCTAACACTGTATGGACTTGCACGGGAAGCCTACAGTTTGGTCTGGCGCATTCAAACTCTACGCGGTAGCACTTGGTATCGGAATGGAAGACCCCTGGTGCATCCCGATCTATTGCCTCCCATCTCACATCCCATAGGCCGTAACGAAATGCAGCTTCGCAGTAGGGGCAGCCAATGGCTGCTTGCCACCCATCCTCAGGCCAGCGCACTGGATATTCACCTGTTTCTGCTAGGAATGGACTACAGATCAAGTCAAACGGGTTCTTGTTCGGAAGCCCCCTAAAAGGCAGCACTATCCGCTCACAACGGGGGCTTGCCTTGAAGTTGCGGCAGATTACATATGGCTCAAAGTAGGTGGGCATGACAGCCCACCCTACAACAGCCCTACCAACTCCTCCAAGCTCCAAACGTGATTCGCAAGCCCAGCCTCCATCGCGGGCGTTACGCGGAGCGTCTTATGCACCCGGCAAAAGTTGTAGTGCATGTAGTGGAGAGCAATGGAGGCCATGTGGTTCTCCATCTTCTTTGAGAACGCGTTTGTGAGCCGTGTGAAGCGGCGATTCTGCATCCGGAGTGTGAGATTCTGGCGCTCCACAAACGACGTACTGATGTGTTTTGGGTCGGGGTTCCCCGAGAGGACTGCCATTTGTGTCCCGATCACATCGCTTGAGCTGTAGCGGAGGTCATGACCCCCATCGTGACCGTAGATCTTTATAAGCATCGCGTAATCGACGCCACCGCCAAAGGCGTGCTCAACAGCTTGGACATAGACCTTGTGTCCATCTGTGGTGAGTTGAGTATGGCTGTCGATGCGCGACGCAACGTCCTCCATGAAGAGCTTTGCATCCGGAAAGCCTCGCTGTCCGACCCAGTAGCTTACGACCAGCTTCGTGTCAGCATCTAGCGCAATCCAGGTCCACGCATCCCCGACGCCTGATTTCGCCTCTTCTGAGGTTTTGACCTGCTTTTGCTTCTTCCCGACGAAGGACCAGATTTCGTCGCATTGGACCCGCTTGCAGCGCAATCCGCGAACATGGTCATAGTGGTGTGCCTCGCAAACCTTTCCCAAGTCGGCAAGCAACTTGAGCACCGTCGGCTTGGACACGCCCGTCATCCGGCAGGTTGCGCGAATGCTGTTGCCCTCAACCAAGGCGGCTACGACGCGGGTTCTGTCGGCAATGCTCAGGCGGTTTATAGCTTCATTATGAAGCATTTTGTAAATTTACGCAATACTTCTGTCCACAACCCAATGGGAAATGTAAAAGGGGATTGCGTTTAGGCAATCCCCTCGTGCTACACTCTGCCCAGTTGCTGATGTAGGGTATGTGCTTTGGCAGGTCCATCCCGGGTCGGCGGAAAGAACAGGTGCAGCAAAGTGGCTCTGAAAATATTAACTTAAGCGCACTCTTGAGGTGTGCCGGAAGGGGATTCGCCTATATACGCGGTCCCCAACCTCGCACTCAGACTAACACGATTGCGAGCATATGAAAGATAAGAACATGGCGAATCTCGGGCAATACCGGGCCGTCTTGGACGATTTGTTCAAGCAAAGAAGTGAGCTGCAGTTCAAGATCGGAGAAATTGATGCAGCGGTGGCGGCATTGACGCGCCTTATGCCTCCCGATGAACCTAGCCGCGCTAAGGACAGCCAACAGGTACTCCCTATTAGTTCATCGGGCAAGTTCTCTGGTATGAGTACGCGTTGGGCAGTGCTGTGCCTCCTGTCGGAAGATGCTACGGGTCCGATGAATACCGGGCAAATCGCGGAGACACTTCAGGCCAACGGTATGGCCTCTAGCGCGAAGAGCTTTGCGGGCAATGTCTCAGCCGTCCTAAGCGGAATGAATCACGATAGGGGTGAGGTAATTGCTACGACGGAAGGATGGATCATCTCCGAGAAGGGCAAAAACGCGTGGATCCACATCAAGGCGTCGCGGGAGCGTAAGACTCAGCTTACTGAGGCTTCTTTGCCCATCGAACAGCAGCAGCCTTTTGTGCAATAGATCTACGCCGCTCAGGCGATAACGAGTCGGCCCTCGCCTGCCCCCGCTGTTTGTTGCGGGGGTTTGGCTTTTTGATGGGCCTATCTGTTTCCTCGCCTATCGACTGCTGAACGATCTTGTAGGCCAGCGTGTTTATGTCCATGTAGAGATGATGCGCTCACCGTTCACAGGCCGCAATACCTGTGGAAATCCAAACTTGACCACTACCGAAAAGTTGTATCAGTTGACAACGGATCTGTAGATGGCGCATACTTCATCTCCCGTGGAGCCGTATTCCTCCTGCTCCGCGATGGCCTCCAGATCGGCTACGTGATCTGCCGCACTCATCGGCACCCGACCCACCCACAACCTGCGCAAGCCTCGGTTCTGGTCGAGCAGGGAGTCGTGTTCGGCGTTGACGTACACCAGATCCAATGGACGCGGATGCTCTTTGAGCGACTGTCTGACATGGCGCAGGAAGCGACGCAGCAACGTCGTCTCAAAGGGATGGAACAGGTAGACAAGGGTCGGCTGGGGCGGCAAGGGATGGCGGGTGGCGTCCCCCTGATGCAGGGCCAGCGGCGCCAGGACACCTGCGCCGGGATCGTTGGCCCAGCGCCTGAAGTTCGCCTCTGCGATCGCGGCGAGATCGGCGTTCAACTCCACACCTTCCACCCGCAGGAAGGGATACTGTGAGGCCAGCATCATCGCCCGGCCCTTGCCCGCGCCTACATCCAGGAAGACAGTTTCCTCAATGGACTGCTGCGGATGGCACTCGCGCAGCCAGAGATCAATGACTCCATGCAGAATGCTGGGCGCGACCCCGTAGTAGGCCGTCAGGTCTTCCGGCGCGAGGCCCGTGCCCGCCGCAATGTGCGTGCCTGGCAGCAGACCGGAGGTATCTGTGCCGTGGAGTTTGTCGAACGGGTGGACGGGTTGCGCGACCCTTCGCGCCGCCAGGTTCTTCGGCTTCATCGCCCGCCCAGAATGGGAAAGAGCGCCGGCCGCATGGTGACCTCGGCACGCGAGATGGCGGGCACCCCCAGGAGCCGGTTCTCCACCGCCGCGAGCACCTGGGCGTTGACCGCTTCTTCTCCCCCCGGGGCGAGCAGGGTGATCCGCGCCACATAGCGCTCGGGAACGCCCGGGATCCCGGCACCGGGGGCGTCCCTGTCGTGTTCCAGGCTGGCCGATTGCACCAGCCCGGCCCCGACGACGTCACGCCGCAGCGTCGGCACGAAGCACTCGGTCAGCGCCTGGAGCAGATGGTCCTGGGTAAACGTCATCGGAAGCCCTAACGGCCGATGTCGCGGTGGTTGGTTACGCAACTCTGCACATGGCCTGTTGCCAGCATCGCCCAGTCTCCCGGTTTGCCGCCCGCCATGGGCACACTGTGGCGGTAGTAGAGCAGCCACATCTGGCAGCCGCGCAGGTCGGACGCCTCCGGTCCCGTGGCGCTCTCGGTCTCGGCGCGCAACGCGTCGAGCGCCGGGGTGAACTGCGGTTCCGGCGCGTCACGCAGGGAGGCGGCTCGATCATAGGCCGCCCAGCCGGGGGTGTTCGTGGGGGGCACCACGTCCGGCTGGCGCGCCTTGTGCAGCCGAACGAAGTTCCAGATCCCGAGCAAGACAACAAGCCCGATCAGAACGTAATGGCGTGGATGCATTCGCATGGGTGTGCTCAGTGGGTCCGGTCGACAAGGTAGCGGGCGAGAGCTTTGAGCGAGTCCGCCGCGTGGCCAAAGGGTTCCAGCGCGGCAAAGGCATCGGCGATGAGGCTGTCCGCGTCGCGTTTGGATTGCTCGATGCCAAACACGGCGGGCCAGGTGGCTTTGTCGGTCGCAGTGTCCTTGCCGGCGGTCTTGCCCAGTTGTTCGGAGCTCTGCGTCATGTCCAGCACATCGTCCACGATCTGAAAGGCGAGTCCGGCTTTCTCGCCAAAGGTGCGCAGGCGGGCGATCGCGTCCTCGGCGGTGCAGCGGAGCTGGGTCGGGCGTTCCGGCGCACGGAGGCAGTGGCCCAGGCCCAGCAGGCCGCCACACACGATGGATGTGGTGATCAGCGCGCCCGTCTTGGCGCGGTGGATGCGCTCCACCAGCCCCGCCGAGGGTTTTTGCCCCTCGCTTTCGAGATCCATCACCTGACCGCCGATCATGCCGGGCGGAAGTGCTCCGGGCGTGTCGGACCCGGGCTGCGGACCTACCCCCGTGCCGATGGCGACGGCAAACTCGCGGACAATGGCCACAACCGTTGCGGGGGGCGCGGGCAACTCCGCCACCGTTTGAAAAGCCAGGGTCTGCAAGGCATCGCCGGCAAGGATGGCGATTGCTTCTCCGAAGGCCACGTGGCAGGTAGGTTGCCCGCGGCGCAGGTCGTCGTTGTCCAGCGCGGGCAGGTCGTCGTGGATCAAGGAATAGGTGTGAACCATCTCCAGGGCGGCGCCCAGGGCGGCGGCACCGGGGGGGAGCACACCGGCGACTGAGCGGGCAGCCTCCATCACCAGGATGGGCCGCAAGCGCTTGCCCCCGGCGAAGGTGGAGTGGCGCATGGCCCGGTGGATCGAGTGAGGCTCCACGGTTGCCGCGGGGAGGAGATGCTCCAGGGCCTCGTCGGTCAGTGCGACGCCTGACCGCAGTATTTGCTGCACATCTACGTTCATTTCTGAGTGTCGATTCTACGCGACCTTCGCCCCAGCCACCCTGCGAGGCAGAGCGCGCTCAACGTCAACCCGTCTCCCAGCCAGACATCGGGCAGACGGCGCCACCGGACAGCAATCTCATGCGATCCGGGGGGCAGGGGAACGGCAATCAGGCCGTCATCACGCTGCAGATGCTTCGGCTCCGTCCCATTTACGGTGACGTCCCACGCCGGGTAGTCGCGCAGATTGAGGATCAGGTCTTCCGGGGCGCTCGCGCTGATGTGCAGGCGGGTGGGCGCCCTTCCGGAGATGGTCTGATCCAGCGGCGGGGGCGTGTCGTAGTTCTCGATCGTGGCAGCCGGATTGGGGATGGTGTTGGGCGCAGGCGCATTCGCGTCCGCTGCGGTCCACCAGGCGGGGTTGTCCCACCGCAGTTGGTCGTTGTCGGCGGTGGTGGGGGTGTACTCGTCGGTGCCTCCCACGCCATGGTGGGCGGCGAACAGCGCCACGCGATCGTGCGGCAGTTCATGAGCTTCACACCCCTGGCGGAACGGCGTCATTGCGGCCGCACCCGCCGCCGCGGCCAGGGCGAGTGAACCCGCGACGGCGGCTACGGCCGGCACTCGAACATCGCGCAGCAGCAGGGCCATCCCTGCGCCAAACACACAGCCGAGCACCGCCAGCCATCGCCAGGGAAACTGCAAAAAGGCGAGTTCCGGCAGCGCGTGCCATACCGGCAGGCTGACGTGAAAGAGCAACACCGCGATGCAAACGGCAAGCCACATCAGGATGGAGGCGGGCACCCTGAGCCGAGGCGCGCCCACCCACGGTCTGCGCAGGAAACCGCCCATGAGGGCAACGCCGGTAAGCCCCAGGAGCCACAGGCTGACGACGCTGGCCGTAGCGAGCACCTGGTCGTGCGGTCCGTTGCCGGTATGTCCAAAAAGGAAGTTATCCTCCACACGCATGTTCGGGATGATGGCCAGGGCGATCTGCACATACCTGCGTTCCCAGGCCGCTGGCACCAGATAAAAGCCGGACAGCCCGAGGCCAAGCGTAAGCCCCGCTGCTCCGGCGAAGGCAGGCTGCCAGAACGGCCTTGCCGTCAGGGAGGGGGCATCCGGCTGTCGTCGCTTCGACCTCCACGTCTGTAAGAGCCTCAGACCTATGATCAGCACAAGTGCGTAGGTGCCCATCACCGCGGCGGGCGCGTTGGTCAGCCACAACAAGGCCAGCGGTACAGCGATGGGCAGAATCCGTAGGCGGCCGGCGAGCGCTGCACGCAGCAGCCACGGCATCCATGCTGCCGCCAACAGTTCCGCGAAGGCAGTGCGCTCGAAGGCCGTGAACAGCATGTAGGGATTCACCAGGTAGGCCGTTGCCGCCAGGTACGCTCCACTCGGCCCCGCGAACCGCCGCGCGAGGGCCCACATGCCCCATCCGGCCAGGGTCAGGGACACAAACGTAAACGCAGCCGGAACCAGGTTTGCGGGCAGCAGGAGGAGCAGCAGGGACCCGGTCACCCAGGAGAGCGGCGGATAGAAGGTAAAGCGTGGCTCCCCGGCGTTAAACGCCGGCGAGTACGCCCAATGCGGCAGCGGTGTGCCGTGCCGCATCTGTTCTGCCGCATCCATCCAGCTCTGCATGTGGAAGCCGAAGTCATGTCCACAGGACGGCCCATGCAGAAGCAGCGGCAGCACCAGGCACAACGCCACGAGCGGCACAACCAGTGCAGGCCACGCACTGTGGACCAGCCTGCGTCCCCTCCGCTGAGAGCTTTCCGCCATCGATCTAAGACACCAGCCTAGGGCACCAGGGTGAGGGTGTGCGAGGCGTCTATCCCGGCGCCCGGCAGGGCAAAGCTGCGGCCCCCCAGCCACGGCCGGAACTGGTCCAGATACCACGGGCTGCGCGGGTTGGCGGACTGGCCCGTGGTGATGTTGCCCAGACCGGCATCCGGCGAGGACAGGTCCGCGATAAAGCGCTCACTGGGACCAAAATGAGTGCCGATGGCGTCCACGGTGGAGGCATCGCCCGGCGCGGGTTGCACCCCGCTGCCGTCGCGGATGCCAAGCAGACGGCTCAGAAGAGGATGCGCGCCGAACACAGGGTGCGCGATCTCCACGCCGTGCACCTGCCCGTACTGCCAGCGCGCCAGGCTCCTGGGTGCGTGCGCCGCCCGCAACGCCCCGGCCATGCTGCCGGCCAGGAAGTCGTTCCAATTTGAGAACCCGTTTGGCAGCCAACGCTGCGGCTCGTGCTGGATCAGCAACTCCAGCGCGGTGGTTCGCTCCCCCCAGGTGTATAACTCGGCCAGGCTTGCGGCCTGTTCGCCGTTCACGCCGCCACGAGCGGTAATCTGCGGAATCAGCAGAGCTGGCCACAGCTCTTTGCGAACCGCGGTCACGATCGCCGCTGCCGGCGATCCCACCCGCAGCTCACCATCCCAGGCTCGCAGCAGGTTGGCCGCCTCGCGCAGCCGTGCAGCGTCACTCCCCAACGCCTTTGCGCGGGCATGATCGACGGCATAGGCCAACCGCTGCGCGAGGACCTGATCCACATCGGAGAACACATCCGTCTCCATCCCGAGCATGTCGGTTGCGGTGAGTCCTTTGCGCCCGTCCAGCAGGTGCACAATGCGCTCGGCGCGGAATGGGTCGGCCCAGTCCGCAGCCAACGCGTAGGGGTAGTCGTCTGCGGCGATGCGCGCGTTCGCCGTGGCCAGAAAGCCGTTCTTCGGATCCACGACCGAGGGCAGCGCCTCGAACGGCACATACTGCGTCCAGGCCTGGGACGCATCCTGCGCGTCCACGGGAAGCGGCGAAATGGGAGAGCCGATCGTGTAGTTCACCAGGGGAGGGGCGGGCACGGCTGGCTCAGCCTCCCTGGCCTGCGGCTTTGGCGTAGGTAGAGCACGTCGTCGAGCCGGTGCCGCGTACCTCGGCGTTGGGACCGGACGCCGGCGAGCACCTCGCTGGAACGCACTGGGGACAAGATGCGGACCCACCGGGAGCGCTGCCTCCGGACCGGGCTCGTCGCCTTCGTCGGGGGGGGCCGCACCGGGCTGCTGTATTGGCGCGGTGACCGCGCGGGGATGCTCCACTGCCGGTCCGCGCACGGGGATAAACCCAAGGGCGTGGTAGCCGATCCGCCCGCCGGCATCTGCCCAGACGAGGTTCAACGCAGGCCCGCCGAAGTGCGCCAGCGCTGCCACCAGCGAGGTCCCGTCCGGGGCCGTATCGACGCCCAGAAACGGCGAGCTGAGCGCTCCCGGGTCATAGGCAGTCCACGCCAGCGATAACGCCCTTTGCTCGCCGCGATACAGGGGCGTGATGACGGGAGTCTCCATGGTGCCGGCTCCGCTGCCGTGTTCTGTGGTGAGCACATCCAGCGCGAGGTCGGGCCCCCCTCGCACGCGAATGACCTCCGAACGGTGCGTCACCCGGGCCCAGCTCCCGTCCATGCGCTCGAACTCCGTGCTCTCGCCGGTGCCGCGCAGGTGCTCCACCCGCAGATCCTGCACATCGGCGCCAAGATTCGTGACGCCCCACGCCACCCGCGTGTTTCGTCCGACAATCACGAACGGAACGCCGGGCAGGGTGAACCCGGTGACGTCCAGCCGCTCCGGTCCGGCGCCGTCCGTGGACACGTCCGCATGCAACGAGGCCTCATACCAGATGTCCGGGATCGACAGGCTAAGGTGCATGTCGTTGGCCAGCAGCGGCGCTCCGGACGCTGTGTGCGTTCCGTTGACTGCCCAGTTGTTCGAGCCTGAGCGGCATCCCTCGCAGCGGCCTGTGCCGGCAAGGGCCGCGCCCACGGCCAGGAGATCTCTGGTCACTGCGCCGGACGGTACCGGCGGGCGCAGCCGGGACTGCGAGGGATCCAGCGGAATCTGCTCCACCTCATGCGGTGCGGTGAGATCCCGGCTTTGGGCAGCGGGTGGCTGGTCCCGCCACGACCCAACCGGGTATAGATCCTGGGCGATCTCCGGGGCAAGGTGAGCGCTGAGCGCCTCGCGGTCCATCTTGCGCGGAAACTCGGTCGAGAGGTCCTGCCACATTGCCAGGGAGACAAGCAGCGAATCCCGCGGCGTCCAGCGCGCCGGCTGATACGCGAGAAGACGGAACTCCAGGGGCAGTGTGTCGCGATGGCTGTCGAGGTAAGTGTTCACGCCCCGCGCATAGGCCTCCAATTGCGCCAGTTGGTCTGGAGGAAGATGCGCAATGGCACGGTCTGCCGCCGCCCGGATCTGCAGATATCGTTGCCGGCGGTCATGGTCCACCAGCGCCGTCCCGAAGACCTCCGCGAGCTCGCCCGCCGCATGCCGTCGCAGCGAGTCCATCTGCCACAAACGGTCACCCGCGGTGATATAGCCCTGGGCGAACAGCAGATCGGGCAGGTTTGCTGCGGTGATGGTCGGCACACCCTGCGGGTCCCGGACCACCGTCACGGGCGCCCCCAGGCCTGACGTCTGGATCTTTCCGTCGAGCTGCGGCAACGCCGCAACCGTTGCATGCCGCAGGTAGGCGATGATCCCCAGCCCGGTAAGCAGAACGACGGCAACGAGAGCGACCGACACCGCGGCGAGGATCTTTCCCCGGCGCCTGAGTTTTCCCTTGCGCGCGGCCCCGTGCGTTCTATGGCGCCGCTTCCGCCGCGTGTGCGCACCGCTGCCCGCACTGCCCACTTCGTTAGGGGGACGAGCTTCTCGGGTCGTCGTTGCACTCTGGCGGTCGGAGCGGGTCAACAGCCTGGGCTCAGACTCCCGCTCCACAGCCGGGCCGGGCTGCTGCTGCTCTTCTGGGGGAAAACTCATGCGGCTCCCGCAATTTTACGGGATGGGCCGGGGCGCAGGGCTGTGGGGAATCAATGGCAGCGACTCGGGTGCGACCGGCGGGAGCGGGCGCTGCGGATGCAGCTTCAGCACCAGAGCGACAAGGAGCAGAACAGGGAAGACGAAGACGCTGCCCTCCGGCCCCGTACCCGCGCCCGAGACCAGAGGATTCCCCACCGCATGGGTCCCAAACAAACGCCCGGCGGAGAGTGTGCCGCTATCGGGAACACCGAACAGAAAGCTCTGCCCCCAGTCCCACGTGAGGTGAAAGCCGATGCCCCACCACAGCGATCCGGTCTTCCAGAGCGCGTAACTGAACAGAATGCCTGCGACGAAGACCATGATCAGCCCAAACGGATCCTCGCCGGCATTACTCAGGTGCGTCAGGCTGAACAGCAGGGACCAGAGAACGGCGGCCATCCAGAAGGCAGCCCGTTGTGTGTGCGCGGGCGACAGTTTGGCCCCAAGTCCGAGCAGCCCGCGCATCAGCGTGAACTGGATGTACCCGCGGAAGAAGAACTCCTCGAACACGCCGACAAGGACAAAGGCGAGGAGCCACTCGGCGCCTAACCGAAACACGTCGGCTCCGTTCAGCAGGCGTGCGTCGAACACCACGAGATGCAAGGCTCGCAACAGCGCAACCAGCAGGCTGATCGCGACCAGACCGGCGAGCGCACCAGGCAGCACATCCTTCAGGTAGCGCGTGCGCAGGCCGTACACCCCGAACCGGCGTTTTTCAAGGAACGTCAGGCCGAGCGCCGCCAGCAGGACGGCTCCTGTTTGCGCAGCCTCTGACAGCAGGGTGAACGAGACCCGGACCGGCGCTGCCTGGGGTGGCTCATGCGCTTTCCTTGCGTGTTCCGCGGCTGTGCGGGCCTGCGCGCTTTCGTTCAGGAACGGCTTGAGCTTGCCCGTGGACTTGAAGAGGCCAACGAAAAGCACCACCCCAAACAGCACCGACAGCACAAAGAACAGCAAAATGCCCCAGCCGGCGCGCAGACCATAGGGTCCGCTCAAGGCGTTTGTTGCGGGCTCCGTGTTCCCCGCGAAGGCAGGCGTCGCCAGCGCCGGGATCAACGGCCCTTCAGGCTGCATGGAAGTCATTCCTTCTCCTCTGTCCATGCAACCTACGCTACATGGCTGACGCGGGTTCCACCGGCGCACGTTCGTCTATGCTCAAGAGAGTCACCGCTGAGCGAAGGATCTCCCCCTCTTGAACTGCCGCGTCTTCTACCATGACCGTTGCTTTGACGGCGCCTGCTCCGCCTCTCTCTTCACACGCTTCCATCGCGAATGCATCGGCACGGCCACCACGTTCGACTACGGCGGCCTGGCGCACAAAGCCGGCGCGCTGTTTGAGAAGGACTGGACCGAGCCGAATGGCGAAAACGCGATTGTCGACTTCAAGTACTCGCCGCTGCCGGAGATCACGTGGTGGTTCGACCACCATCTTTCCGCCTTCGCCACTCCCGAGGATGAGGCGCACTTCCGGGCCGGTCAGCGCAACGCGGAGGGCACGCCCGGACCGCAGGCCCTGAGGCACTTCTTCGATCCGAGCTACACAAGCTGTACCGGCTGGATCGCTCACATCGCGCATACTCGCTTCGGCATGGACATTGCTCCGCTGGAGGAGCTGATCTACTGGGCCAACATCGTGGATGGGGCGAAGTTCGAGAGCGCGGAGGCGGCTGTGGGTATGGCAGCGCCGGCGATGAAGCTGACCATGGTGATCGAAAGCGCGCCTTCGAGCGAGGTGGTACAGCGGTTCATTCCGCTGCTTACGGCGATGCCGCTTGCCGATGTGCTCGCGCAGCCCTGGGTGCAGGAGCTCGTGACGCCGCTGCTCGAGCGGCATTGGCGAGGCGTCGATCTTCTACGCGAACGCGCGCATCTCGATCGCGGCGTCATCGACTTCGACATCACCGATCAACCCACCGAGGGCTACAACAAATTCATCCCGTACTTCCTGCACCCGGAAGGTGTCTACAACGTTGGCTTGTCGAAGTCGAGCTTTCGCAACAAGGTGTCGGTCGGCACCAACCCGTGGACGACGCTGCTTGCGGATGGACTGGCCAACATCTCGGCTATCTGTGAGCGCTGGGGCGGTGGTGGCCACGCGCGCGTGGGTGCGATCAGCTTCAAGGTGGACCAGGAGGCCGAGGCGCGGGCGGCGGCGAAGCAGATAGCGGAAGAGCTGCGGGCACGGGCTTAGTTTGGGTGCGTCGCCCGCCAAGAACGCAGATCCCCTTCGGGGATGACAACCCAAAAAGCCACCCCTCAATCAACCAGCAACCAGCAACCAGCAACCAGCAACCAGCAACCAGCAACCAGCAACCA
>CAXUNH010000030.1:0-26419 GCA_964252405.1 uncultured Acidobacteriaceae bacterium
GCGCCGCCCCGCCCCCCCCCTGCTCATCCACACGCATCGGGATCGGGTCCAGCCTCTTGGAGGTCCACTCAGGGTCCGTCCTTCGCTGCCTGGAGCACGTCGAGCAGGACCTCAGAGCGGTTGCGGAAGCCCACGATCCGCAGTGGAATAGGCCGTCTCGCTGGCCATGGGGCCGCTTGCGCAGCAGCCCCGCCGGAGCCGCATCGTCCGGCGTACCCCCACGATCCCAAGGAAAACGGCCTACACATGAGTGCCGGGTCGCGGCAGTACGACAGAGCGGAATGCGCGCTCAGAGAGCGCTCGCCGGCAGGCCCATCGCGTCGTCAAGCCACGGCTCGGGGCGCGCGATCTCGATCTCTTCCGTTCTGTCATCGTGCGACGCCACGATGGCCGCGATGCGCTCCCGGAGCCCGTCCAATGCGTGCTGGATCGGCTCTTCCGGCTGCCCCCGGAAGCTCTCTGCAATCAGGATGTCGCAGTACACGGCGCCAAGAAATCCAGGGCAGGTGGTCTCCCTCCGCAGCGCGTCCTGAAACGTGTTTACCCACCACTCAGTCGGCAGGTGCAGATCGCCGATCGCCCCCGTGGCAAAGATCTCGCGCAGCCGGCGCATCGACCGGAAACGATGCTCCAGAAACGCGGCGGACCGTACCACGTGCGCATCGCAGTCTTCCAGCTTGCTCCACAGCCGCAGTTGGCCAGCCAATCCCATCACCGCGCGCCCCTGCAGCCGTGCCGAGGTATACACCCGCACCTCCGGCGCGTGGCGCAGCTTCAGGCAGGCGCGGCGCACACCATCGATGAACGCCTCATCTTCCAACGGACTCACGGCGGGCATGCCGCCTGCCTTCTCATAGGCCTCCGGCGTACACGCCAGCGACGATCCAAAATGATCCAGATGCCGCGGCCAGGGATCCCCCTCCTGCGGATCCAGCAGATGCTCCAGCAGCGCCACCAGCCGCGCGTAACGGCGGTCACGCCAGTGGCAGCAGCGAATGTGGCTGGGCAGTGCAGCGGCCTCCTCAGGCAGCACCTCCACAACGCCCCCCACCACGTCGGCGCCGTCCTGCAGCGTACGCAAATTTTGCGCAATCCAGTCCGGAGCCACCTGGGTATCGGCGTCCGTCGAAAGCACCGCGACCGCCGCTTCCCCGTGCCCACGCATCCTCTTCCAGGCTGTATCCATCAGCAGCCGGCGGGCCGCCCCCACGTGGGCCTCCGTCCCGGCGAGGGTGCGCTCTGCAACGTGCAGCTTCACCCGCGGATGCGCGCTTTGCCATTGGCACGCGACCTCGGCAGAGCGATCTGTGCAGTTGTTCAACAGCAGCAACACCTCCACCAGCTCCGGCGCCAGCGGTGAGCCGGACAGATCCACCTGCCGCCCCAGAGCATCGAGGCACCGGGGCAGCGCCTCGGCTTCATTCCGGGCAGGAACGGTCACACACGCACGGCAACCCTGCTCCGCCACGCCGGGAAGGAGCGACTCACATGGCTCAAAGCAACGGCTTGCCTCGCTCACGCCTGGGTCTCCTGACCGTTGCATAGGCCTGTGTGTCTCCACGCCGGGTTTGCCCAAAGCCGTTCTCGTCCGCCGTACCCTCGGCTGAACTCCGCGATGGCGCGCACTTCCGCCGAGTCGATCTGCGAGTCGTAACACTCCGCGATCGCCGTTTTACGACGTACGGCCCCGTCCGGATCCCGGGGTGCTGCCGTGCTGGAACAGGGCTGCAGATCCGAACCCGTCTCCCGAACATCCTCGGGCAGTGTCTCCCCCGCGCCGGCTCTGGCCGCGTAGGGCAGATCTTCATAAAACGCCAACGGAAGCGCCATCGGAGCCAAGGTCTCCAGGGCTGCCTGCCGCACCACGCGATGGTCGATATGGCTGCCCACCGCCAGGGGCAGTGCAAAACCGACCCCGCCAGCCCCCACCCCGCGCGCCAGCTTGGCCAACGCTCCCGCAACCCGGGACACCGCCCGGTCGCCGGCGCGGATGCTCGCGGTCTGCACCTCGTCTACGCGGATCGCCAGCCGCAGCGGCGCGTCCAGCAGATCGAGATCGTGAAATTGCAGTCGCGGACCCACGAGTTTGCCCCAGGCGGCGTCCTCGCGCCGCCGAACCGCGGAGACAAACGATACACGATCGTTGGCATGGACCGACGCCACGTCCGAAAACGGGGCGTAGTCGCTCTGGGTGAAGCAATTCAACACCGTAACCTGGTGGCCCGCACCCAACCAGCCATCAATGGAGAGGCCCAGCGAAAAGGCCGCATCGTCCCGGTGCGGAGACACAACAACGATCTTCACAGTTGTGCTCAGATGTCGCCGGAGAACCGGAAGATGGCACCGAAAAGGAGAGCGGAGACCGAATGACGGCCCCGGATCCCTCGAAGATCTGGGATCCCTGACCACCCATCCTCGGGAAAAGGAACCGGGTCCGAACATCCGAACCCGGGCTCACTTAAAAGCGGCTTACCTTCAGCAGGAAATACGTTAGCTCGCTCCCGCAAGGCTGTCCGACTTCGGTGCTGCAACCTCAACCGCCGCGCGGGGCCGCACCGACGCGGGTACGCTCGCCCCCGGACGCCGCGGGATCACAATCGCTGCATTCATCTCTTCCTCAGCGATGTTGCGGTACAGATGGAGCGCCTGCGCCACAACCTGGTCCATGTTGAAGTACTTGTAGTTCGCCAACCGCCCGCAGAAGTACACCCCGGAGGTGCTCTCCGCCAGTTCGCGGTACATCTCATACAGCTTCGCGTTCTCCGGCCGGGGGATCGGGTAATAGGGATCCCCTTCCGCCTGCGGATACTCGTACACGATGCTCGTTTTGGGATGTTCCTGCCCGGTCAGGTGCTTGAACTCCGTCACGCGCGTGTACCGGTGCTCGTTAGGGAAGTTCACCACGCCCACCGGTTGGAGCTGTTCCTGGTCGTGCGTCTCATGCTCAAAGCGCAGCGAACGGTACGGCAGTTTGCCAAAGCGGTAGTCGAAGAACTCGTCGATCGGCCCCGTGTACACCGTCTTCACGTTGGGGTACTCGTCCATGATCTCGCGGTAGTCCGTCGAGAGCATCACCGTGATCTTCGGGTTCGACAACATGCGCTCGAACATGCGCGTGTAGCCTTCCAGCGGCATCGCCTGGAACGTGTCGGAGAAGTACCGGTCGTCGCGATTCAACCGCACCGGGATCCGCCCGGCCACGCTGGAGTCTAGCTCCGAAGGGTCCACACCCCACTGCTTGCGGGTGTAGTTCTTGAAGAACTTCTCATACAACTCGCGGCCGACCTTGGAGACGACAATGTCCTCCGATGTGCGGATCTCGGCACGGGACTCCGCGCGCTCGGCCAGGAACTTTTCCATGCCGGCCGCGTCCAGATTCAGCCCGTACAGGCTGTTGATCGTATCCAGATTGATGGGAATGGGCACCATCTTGCCGTCCACGGACGCCAGCACCTTGTGCTCGTACTGCCGCCACTCGGTGAACTGTGAAAGGTAGTTGAACACCTTGTCCGACTGCGTATGGAAGATATGCGGACCGTACAGGTGCACCAGAACCCCGTGCTCGTTGTAGTAGTCGTAGGCATTGCCCGCAATGTGCGGCCGCTTGTCGATCACCAGTACGCGCTTGTCCAGGCCCGCCGCCAGGCGCTCCGCCAGCACCGCGCCCGCAAACCCTGCACCCACCACCAGGTAGTCGTAGGGAGTCCGCGCCGGAACCGGCTTGCGGTAGCTCCTGACCGCCAGCGGCACGGACGCCTTCGCAGCCGCAACCGCCTTCGCCGCCCGGGCACGTGCGATCTCCGTCGCCATCGCAGCCCAGGTAGAATCCCAGGAGGACGAGGCCAGCTTGCTGCGCACCGCGGACCGCCAGTGCGCATCCGTCTGCGGCAGAAGCGCCCGGTCTATCGCCTCGGCAAACGCCTGCGGCGTGCCCGCTATCTCGACCAGCCCACGATCGCCGTAATCGTGCACCACGTCCCGAATGGGCGTCGACACCACCCGCTTCCCGGCCGCCAGGTACTCCGGCGTCTTTGTCGGCGAGATGAACCGCGTCGACTCACTTAGCGCGAACGGCAGCATCGCCGCATCCCATCCGGCCAGGTACGACGGCAGCTCCTTATAGCTCTTGCCGCCCAGGTAGTGGACGTTCGCCGCCTTCGGCAGCGCCGCGGGATCGATCTTCACCACCGGTCCCAGCAGCACAAAGTGCACCGCCGGCCGCAGCCGGGCCACCTCCGCCAGCAACTCGCGGTCGAACCGCTCGTCCAGAACCCCGTAAAAACCTACCCGCGGGTGCGGGATGCCCGCCTGATCCGCCGGATCGGGCTGCGGCTCCAGCGCCTTGGCGAAGTGCGCCACCTCAATCGAACTGGGAAAGGCATGGACATTGTGGTGCTGGGTCCGCTTGTGCTCATAAAGCGACCGGCCCCCGGTGAACACCACGTTCGCCCGCCGGAACAGCTCCCGTTCCCGCTCCAGCAACTGCGGCGGCGCGCCGGCAAACGCCGACAACTCGTCCATGGCGTCGTAAATCGTAATCTCCGGCCTAAGGTGGGCGGTGAATCCAAGCGCCATGGGCGTGTAATACCAGGCGTCCAGCCGTGCAATCCCGCGCTCCGCGATAAAACGGTCCAGCAGTGCGCGCTCCGTCGCCTCGGCCGTGGCCCCGGCCCGCAGGTGCGGACGAATCACGGTCAGGCGCGGCGAGCCTTCCGCCTCCAGAAACTCCAACCGGCCTTCGGCGGGCAGGTCCGCGGGAACGTTTGTCGGGTCGTAGGCGTACGGCTCTTCCCAGAAGTAAACCGTGCGCTCCTTCGCAGCCCGCGTGAGCAGGTGTTGCGGCCGCTGGGTGACGAAGTGCCAACGCAGATGGGAAAAGACGAAAAGGTCTGGATGCGTGGATACGCCGTTCTTTGACGACTGCGAAGCCCCGGGAAAGTTCAAGTCAACTCCATACGCGCGCTGGCGCAAGCAACGGCCTCAAACGTACGGGCCACAACCAAAAGGCGGTACTGCACAATCATAGCCGGGCACCTCTGAGCACCCCGGCCGGGATGAAAATCTTGCAAGCTAGGTACTTAGAGGGTTCCACACGCCGGGGAGTTGTCGCGGTCCACCTTCCGGGGGAGAACCGTCACCCGTCCGTTGCACAAGATCGCGTGCAACTTCGGCTATATGGAACGCGTCCCTGCCCCATCCTGCAGCACGATCACGTTCAGTTCAGGAACATTGTTCGGTACAGTGTATCGCGCTGCACCGGCTTGAAGCCCGCATCGCGAATCACGCGCCGAAGTTCCTCTTCCGTCGTGCAGTTGCTCGTGCCCGCCGCCCGCACCACGTTCTCCTCCAGCATCACCGAGCCGACGTCGTTGCCGCCGAACCGGAGCCCCATCTGCAATACCTTCAAGCCCTGCGTCACCCACGAGCTCTGCACGTTCTCAATGTTGTCCAGAAACATCCGGCTGACCGCCAGCGTCTTCAGGTACTCCACGCTGGTCGCCTCGTCCCACCCGCGGCCGCCCAGCGCCGTGTTGTTGGGCTGGAAGCTCCATGGAATG
The DNA here is from genome assembly GCA_964252405.1 of uncultured Acidobacteriaceae bacterium. Lineage (GTDB taxonomy): Bacteria > Acidobacteriota > Terriglobia > Terriglobales > Acidobacteriaceae > Granulicella. Next base: position 5,559 of record CAXUNH010000030.1, read on the forward strand.
AACGCGGTAAAGCCGCCGGTCTCTTCCTGCAGCCGCCGCACCACCTCAAAGTGGTTCACCCGCTGTTCCATTGTCTCGCCTACCCCGAACATCATTGTGGCGGTGGTGCGCATGCCCAGCGCATGCGCGGTCCGGTGCACGCTGACCCAGTCCTCGGTCCGGCACTTCAGCCGCGCAATCCGCTTCCGCACCTCGTCGTCCAGAATCTCCGCGCCGCCGCCGGGGATCGAATCCAGCCCCGCGTCCCGCAGCCGCGCAATGGTCGTACGCAGGTCGATCTCGCTGTATTCGGCGATGGCCAGGATCTCGCTGGCCGACAGACAATGCAGCCAGATCTGCGGAAAGCGCTGCTTGATGCCGGTAAACAGGCGCTCAAACCAGTCGATCTTCAGGTCCGGATGAATGCCGCCCTGCATCAGCACACCCGTCCCACCCATCTCCACGGTCTCCCGGATCTTCTCGTAGATCGTGTCGAAGTCCAGAATGTAGCCCTCGGCGGCGAGCTTGCCCTTCAGCGGCCGGTAGAAGGCGCAAAAGGTGCAGTACTCGGTGCAGAAGTTCGTGTAGTTGATGTTGCGGTCAATGATGTAGCTGACCACGCCCTCAGGATGCAGCCGTCGCCGCACCGCATCGGCTTCCATGCCAATGCCGATCAGGTCGTCCGAAGCAAAGCAATCGAGGGCTTGTTCACGGGTGATCCCCATAGTGTAAGTTTACGCCCTTTCGACTGGCGTCCGGTGTCCTGAGACAGGGCAGCGGACGCGAACGTTGAGCGCACAACGCCTTTCCTTACCTGTGTTCCGCGAGCAGGAAAGCCAGAAACGGTACCGGGTACAGCGTCGGCTCGGGCACCCGGCCAAGCTCCCGGGGCTCGGCACGCTGGTTCCCCACCGGCGCCCGTTCGCTCCGCCCTGGACGCGCCGGAGCGGAGCGGTTTAGCGTTGATTGGAAGTCCCCTGACCAGGTTTCAGAGTCCATCGATGGTCCGTGCTGCCGTTTGAATGGCTTCGGCAATGCGGTTCATCTGCTCTTCCGACAACCGCTGGCCGGATTCGCGGGAACGAAGCCCGACCCGCAGCACGGACTGTCGGAGCTCCATAAAGGCCTGCCGGATCTTCGGAGACCGGCCCTGCCCAAAGCGTTCCTTGCCCTCCTGAAAGCGGTCCATCAAGTCGGCCAGCCGTTCGGCCTGGGTATGAAGCTCCGCGCGGCCCGCGTCCGTGATGGCGTAGGTTTTGCGCGTGCCCTCTGAGGGCTCAACCTGGGCAAAACCGCGCTCTTCGAGCAGCGTCAGCGTGGGGTAGATCACGCCCGGACTGGGCGCATAGCCGCCGCCCATGCGGTCCTCAATAGCCTTGATGATCTCGTAGCCATAGCTGGGCTTCTCCGCCAGCAGGCTCAGGATCACCAATTGCAGGTCGCCGGGGTCGAAGAAGCGCTCGCGTCCGCCGCCGCCGGCAGCAAAGAAGCGTTCAAAGTGCCCGTGCCGTCCCCCGCCGCCGCCAAAGCGGGCAAAGCCACGCCGCGGGTCGCAGTGTGGGTCAAAGGGCCGGGGTCCCCGTTCGCGCGGGTCGGGTCCGTAATGCATAGGGTGTCCAAACATAAGTTCCTCCTTCTTCCGATGTATCGAAAGATATATCTTAGATACACTCGCAAGCAGCCGGATGCAAGCACTTCTACCGATTTCTTAGATTCGCCGGATCGCCACGGCCAGGTCTGCCCGGAACGGTGGCAACGGGATCGTCGTCTCCGGCCCAACGCTCTGCTCCGTCACAGAAACCCGCTCCCCCGCCAGCGTGTTCCAGCCCTCCACCCGGTACTGCCCCGGCTCCAGTCCTGGAACCTGCACCCCCACCTGCACCGGAACCTTCCGCTGATCCACCCGCCCGCACTTCAGCAGCGTGTCACGCCGGATCAGGTACACCACGGCCTGGTCGGCGGACGCGCAGCCGAAGCGCGCCATGCGCTTCGGCCCTACCTCCGCCCCCGCCCCGTCGTACACACAAAGCTCCTGGGACACATTGCGCCGGTCAAAGCGCAGCCAGTCGATGGACGGCAAGAACCGGGCCAGCCCCCGCTGCGCCACGCGCATGCCCAGCGTCAGGCTGTGCACCCGGCGATTGGGCCAGCGCATCCCACCCGCGGCACCGCCCGAAGCCAGGTGCGCCCACTGCATATGCCGGAAGTACTCGTCGTCAAACGGCTCCGGCAGCGACTTTCGGTGGTCCTTGAAGGTATGGATCGGCCCATGCTCGGAGTCAAAAAACGGCCGCTGATCGGTGATCTCGGCCAGCGACTGCTTCACAATCCGCCCCATCCCCAGCGCGGCATCCACGGTGTTCCTCGGATGGTCGATCGTGCCCTCTTCGTAAATATGGATGGTCGCGAAGTCCAGCGACGGGTGCCGGAAGATGGCATGCTCCATCTTCATATGCGCCCGCCAGCGCAGTTCCGGCCCAAATAACGACACGGTCTGCGGGTGCGCCCGCCCGAAGGCCCGCCTCTCTACCCCCCGCAAATGCTGGCTCAGGTCCTCGATGAACTCCAGAAAAGGTTCGGCGCTCATATCCGCCTGCGCCGGGTGAATCTCGTTCCACAGGTCCCAGGCAAACAGCGCACCGGAGCCGCCCCAGCGCTCCGCCGCAAAGGTCAGCCGTCCCTTGATCGCCTCTCGCGTCTCGCGGCACAGCAGCAGTTTGGACGGATGCTGCAGCGTACCCCCCTTCTTCCGGTTGTAGGGGTGGTACTTGAACTTCAGCCACATCCAGAAGGTGTCGAACGGCGTCAGCAACAGGCGAACACCGTTCTGCTCACACAACGCAAACAGGTCATCCCAGAACTGCACCACGTTGCGCGACCACTTCCCCGGCCTGGTCTCAAAGTACCGGCTGCGCACCTGCGCATACTCCAGCATCAGCCGCATGGTGGTCACGCCATGGTCGGCCAGCAGCTTCAGGTAGCCTTCCACCGCGGGGACGTCTTTGCGGCCAAACAGCGGGTTCAGCTCCCGCCAGCTAATGGCGTCATTTTGCCCGATCGGGTGCCACGCCTCGCCGTTCTCGGTCTGGAAGTAGGGCGCGCCGGGAACCGTGGTGATCCACGGCAGAGGGCGACGCGCAAACGGCTCACGGGAACTACGGGTATCACGCGAAATGCGCGGGGAAGCAACAGTACTCAATCAGTTCAGGCCCTCGGCAAGGGTACGTGCGGCCGCACGAGCGTCGCGGATCAGGTCTGGGACGCCGAGTCCATGGTAGCCGTTGCCGAGCAGGTACAGATTTCCTAACGCCCCCACCCGCCGCCACAACTCCGCCATCCGGTCCAGGTGCCCCACCTCATACTGCGGCAGACTGCGCGGCCACCGCCGCACCGTGGTCAGCTCCGCCGCCGGCGGGGGCAGCGGCCCCAGGATCCCCTGCAGCTCACGCCATGCCGCGGCAACGACCGCCCCGTCGGCCGCGTGCATGGAGCCCTCGGCGGTCTTCCCGCTGAAAAAGGTCCGGATCACACGGCATCCCTCCGGTGCACGGCCGGGGTACTTCTGCTCGGGAAAGGTAGCCGCCAGCAATCGTAGGCCCGCATGGGCATCAGGCGGCACCAGAAATCCGAAACCCTGCGGCACGGCGAATCCCTGGGCAGCTTCCGCAGGCCAGCAAAAGGTGACAAGCACGGCGGAGCTCGCCTCGGTAGGAATGCACGCCGCCGCCTCGCGATCCACTCCGGAAAGCAGCCGGCGCGTGGCATCGGCCGGCGCCGCCAGGACAACCTGGTCGTACGGCACATAGCCGATCGCGCAACTGCCGGCATTCTTCCCCGCGAAGCGCACCAGCCACTCCCCTTTGGGTGACTGCGCGACGTCAACAGCACGTGCTCCCGTGTGCATCCGGTCCGGCGGCAGCACCCCCACCAGCGCCTCCACCAGCGACCCCATCCCACGGCGCAGACTGGTAAACGTAGGCTGCCGCCCCTGCGTGCCCCGGGACTTCGCCTGCAGCGCCGCGATCAGGCTGCCATGGTCAGCCTCCATCCGCACAAACTGCGGCATCACCGCCCGCACGCTCAGCCGCTCTACGTCCCCGCCAAACACACCCGAAAGCAGCGGCGCGGCCACCCTGGTCAACACCTCGTCCCCAAAGTGCCGCCGCACAAACGACGCCACCGACTCATCGTGCTCCGGTACCGCTGCCTTCAGCTCTTCCGACCGAACCAACTCAGCGGCATACGCACGCTGGGCCGCCTCCGAGAACAGCGGCGACCCTGCCAGCGCGCCGGGCTCCTCCGGCACCATCAGGCGCATACCGTCCGGCATAGGCAGGAGCCGTCCCTCGAGCCAGAGCAACGTCCTCCGCTGCGCCTCGTTGCACGGGATGACCTCACCGCCCAACCCAAGCTCGTCCGCCAGCTCCCGCGCCCAGGGCTTCTCCGTTACCCAGCCATCGGGCCCGTCCTCCAGGACGTACTCGCCCTCCACGGTCTCGACGCGGGTGGTCGAAACCGTGCCGCCAAAACGGTCCGATGCCTCAAAAAGATGCCAGTCGACCGGCTTCCCCGCCTGCCGCTGCCCCTCCAGCTCATACGCCGCAGCCAGCCCGGCGATGCCGCCGCCAACCACTGCAACCCGTGCCATTACGCCGGCTGCAACTCATGGGTGGGCTCGGGCAAAGGCGCCGTGCGCACCTCGGCCTGCGTCGCCCACGCGCTCGCAGCCGCCTCCACCACCCCATCCGTCCCGGTCCGCGTCGCCAGCACATGCTCCAACGCCCCAACCAGCAGCGGCGAATCGTTCAGGCTCTCCGCCCGCGTGATCTCCAGCCCGATCTCCCGGCCGAAATCGCGGAAGTTGATGTCGATGTCGTACAGGATCTCCACATGGTCGCAGAGAAAACCGATTGGCTGCATGACCACCGCTTTGTGCCCCGCCTCCGCCAAGCCCTTCAGCGTGTCCTCCACGCTGGGCCCGATCCACGGCGCCCCAGCCACACCCTGGCTCTGAAACGCAAACACCCAATCCGCCTCCGTCATGCCTACCGGCGCAAGCCGCTTTGCCACAGCCGCCGCAGTGTGCTTGCACTCCACCGGGTACGGATCACCCGCCCGCGCTGCCCCGTAGTTCTGAATGCCCTCCGCCGGCACCGGCGCACCGGGCCGTGCCGCCGCGCCACGAGCAGCCTCCTCCGGCGTCGTTGCCCGAATCGTCCGGCATGGCACCGAGTGCGCCGTGAACAGCACGGGAACCCGCCCCCCAGCTTTCGCGCAGGCCGCCGCCCAAGCCGGCCATAGCCGGTCCGCAAAGGCCTGCACCAGCATCGGCTCATCGGCCCACCCGGCGATGAACTCAAACGTAAACGCCTCGCCCGTCGTCTCGCGCAACGCGCTCTCCAGCGCGCGGCGATACAGCCCGGTCGACGTGCGGCTATTCTGCGGTGCAAGGCACAGCACCTTGACATGCTGCACGCCATCCGCCTTCATGCGCGCCACCACATCGGCAATGTACGGATGCCAGTTCCGCATGCCCACATACACGGGCGCGCCCAGCGCCTCCGCCAGCAAACGCCCCTGCAGTAGCGTCCACCGCGTCAGCGGGGGCCCCTCCGGGAGCGGCTCTTCACGCAAGCCAATCTCGGCATAGCGATGTTGCAGCTCCTCCACAACATGGGCGGGCATTGGCCGGCCGCCCGTCACCTTGTCGAGATACAAGGCCATCTCACCCAGGCGGTCGGGTGTTCCATGTGCCAGAAGGAGGACGGCGGTTTGCGCGGTGTCGGGCATAAGGTCAAGCCCATGGTACAACTTCACACCCCAGCCCGAACCGCCGCCCTGAAATCCGTTTGCGTCTAGGAAAGAGGTTCGGCCACGATTTCGACGTCGATATGGCGGGTCGTGCCGGCAACATCGATCCCCCCCAGCACAAGAGGCTTTCCAGGCGTAATCACCGAGGTTGCCTCCAGGACTGACTGCTGCACAATCGGCTCCTCCACTCCCATGATGGTTTGGTGGATCGGAGCCACCGACGACTGCTCGAACTTGGATCTGAGCCGAAGCCCCTCTGCGAACTGGTCGATCGTCGCGTCAAGGTTGATGCCAATGTCCAGATAGGTGAACTGGGTCTCCTGGGAGGACTTTTCGCTGCTGTAACTACCCGTCGCGACGGGAATCTTGTCCCCCTGTTTCATCTGCACACGCTGCCCTGTCACCACGACCATGCTGAAGTGCTGCACGCCGCTGCGCTTCCCGCCGTCTGACTCTGCCAGAGTCCAGGTGATACGGTACGTGCGCTTGGGGCGATCCAGTTCCGCGACCAGCCGTCCAACCGCGGCAATCTGATCCGGTGGCGCAGACACCACCAGATCGTTCGTCTCCATAATCAGATAAACCTTGTTCTGCGGACTGAGCATGTTGCGCACCGCAGTGCTGATGCTGCTCGCTTCGCTGGTCTGGGCCACATTCTTCAGATGAAAGACCTGAACAGGCAACGCAGCCTCGGTCTTCTCCTGGGCTGACATTGTGAAAGAACACGCTGCCAGGCAGAGCGGCATGAAAGTGGAGCGGAGAACGCGGCCGCGTTCGCGGAGTACGACCATCTTGGGCATCACTGGGGTTGTCCTTCTGTCTTGGGCTGGGTTGTGGATGTGCTTTGAGGTTCCTGTTCCGCTTCTGCCTGATGGAGCATTCGCGGGTCCGGGGGCGGATCGAAGAAATCATGAAAAGCGGTCTGCTCCCGGCTGGCGAAGGCGGCCTGTTCGGCTGGATCAAGCTGCGCCAGGTCGTGCTTCTCGCCTCGGCGCAGCATCAGGCGAACAAGGCGCTCCTGGGCCGTGGGCGGCAGTGGCGGAGCCGGGCTGCTCGCCGCGTGCAGATCGTCAAGCGCTTGTGCATCCAGCTCACGAGAGCTGGGAACTGTTGCCGTGTGAGCTTCAATCTTTAGCTGCACCGGAATCGGAGGAGCGGCAAACGTCGCTGCAGACGCGGCCTCCAAGAGCACACGGGCGCGTACTGCGCCGGCCACAGCCGCGGAACGTGAAACGGCTGAGTGAAGCTCTCCATCACGGAGCGCCACGTGATCCTGTGAGAGCGCAGGCAAGACGCGTGGCGACAAAACAGGCCCGCTACGGACCTGCGCAATGTCTTCTCTGTGCGCCCGCCGGTGTGCGGACAAAGTGAAAGCCAGGATTACCAGGACAAGGGCCGCGCCCAATGCGGTCGCGATCCGAAACGTACCGCCGTAGCCGCCTGGGCTCCGCCCCTCCTTGGGCTCCGTGGCCCGCTCTTCGAGCCCGCGCAGCACGCGGCTTTCAAAGCCTGGGGACGGCGTCACTGCCCCCAGCGCGGAAAGTGTCTTGTCAATCTGTTCGTCGTCGAAGGACATCGGCCTCATCCCTTCCCTCCCTTCTGCAGGCGCTCGCGCAGCCGAGTTCGCCCGCGATGCAAAAGCGCACGCACCGCCGACTCCGATCTACCCATCACTTCAGCGATCTCTACCGTGGACAGCTCTTCCATCGCTGACAACAACAGAGCCTGACGCTCCGGCTTCGGCAGGCGGTCCATCGCCTGCAACACCCGCCGTGTCTGCTGCGCCTCTGCAAGCGCCTGATCCGCCAGGACCTGCGGGGCAATCAGGCTCTGCAAGAACACCTCATCCGCTTGATCCGGCTGAACACGACGACGCCGGTCTAACGCCAGATTCCATGCGATCCGAATCAGCCATGGCCGAAACTCCCGAACTTGCGGCAGGCCGCCCCGGTGCTGCAGCACCCGCACAAACGTATCCTGCACTACGTCCTCCGCTTCGGCGCGGTCACGCAGCACGCCGTACGCTACGCGAAACAACGTCGCCGCATGCGCCTGCACCAGCGTCGGCACGTCCACCTCATCGGCGGCAGAGGTGGGAGTGGACCGCGGAAACGGCAGCGTGAGTTCCTCAAGCACTAAAAACAGACCTTCTACCTGTACAGACGGACACTGCGTACACACGCTCGGGAAAATCCTCTGGGAGAGAGCCAAAGGCCCGTCCTTCGCTCACCAGATCCACCTTTCGGTGGATGTTCCGCGGAGGGGTACCCCTGTTAGCATCGGCTGCGACCAAAACTCATGGATCTCCCTATTCCCGAACCCAAGATCGGTCTCATCGAAGACGCCGCGGCTACCGGTGAGCTAGCCGAGGTTTACGCCGAGTGGCGCGCCCACACCGGCCGGCAACACATGCCCGGCATCCTGAAGTGCTTCAGCCATCGGCCAGACTTCCTGCGCGATGTCATGCAGTTCAGCAACACCGTCCACTTCTCCCAAGGGCACCTGGACCGGCGCACCAAGGAAGCCATCGCCAGTTGGGTCTCCTGGCTCAACCGCTGCCCGTATTGACTGGACTCCCACGCCTACTTCCTGCGTGTTCAGGGAGCCACAGACAAAACCGTAGAGGCGCTGGCCGCCGGAAAGCTCGACGAAGCCGAGCTGACCCAAGCCGAGCGGGCCCTCTTGCACTACGTCACCCTGGTGACGGAGGCCGCCTACCGCACCGCGCCGGCCGACGTGCAAAAGCTGCGCGACGTGGGCTGGACCGAGCCGCAGATCGCAGAAGCCGTCTACATCACCGCCATGTTCGCCTTTTTTAACCGCGTCGCCGATGCCTTTGGCGTTCCGCCGCAGGGCTACCTCGAAGGCAGCCCCAGGACGAAGTAACCCAACCGATCGCGTAGCGAAGACAGGCTACGCCCGAACCGCCCACTCGCTGCTCGCTTCCGCCGCGGCGCGGGCACCTTGCGGGTGCACGCCAAACTTCTTTACCAGCTCGGTCACATACAGCACGTTCTCAACAGGCGTCCCCGGCACAATGCCATGCCCCAGATTGAAGATGTGCCCTGGCCGGTGATTTGCCAGCGCAAGAATCTCACGCACACGGGACTCGATCACCTCGCGCGGCGCAAACAGCGTAATCGGATCAAGGTTTCCCTGCACGGCAATGTTTGGCCCCACCGCCCGCCAGCCCCCATCCAGCGGCGTACGCCAATCCAGCCCGATCACGTCCGCACCGCTCTCGCGCATTGCGGGCAGCAGCGTCGCCGTATCCACGCCAAACAGAATCACGGGCACACCCATCGCCTGCACCCGGCGCACCAACTCCGTCGTCGGGCCAAGCACATACGCGCGATAGTCCGTGGGCGAAAGCGCACCGGCCCAGGAATCAAAGATCTGGATAACGTCCGCGCCTGCATCCACCTGCTGCTGCGCGTACTCGGTCAGCACCGCGAGCAGCTTTTCCATCAACAACGGCCACGCCTGCGCCTCGGTATTCACCGAACGCGAGCCCGTCGAAGGCTGCGAGGCATACATCAGCCGTTTCGTCTCGATATAGTTGCGCGAAGACCCGCCCTCGATCATGTAGCTCGCCAACGTAAACGGCGCTCCAATAAAGCCGATAATGCCCAACTGGTCGCCACGCGGATCGCTTGCCGGCCCCTCCGGCGGCCGCGGCGCCCCGAAGTGCCGCACCACACGCGCAATCGCCTCGGCCACATAACCGAGCTCGGCCGCACGGTCCGTCCGCAAACCCTGGATCTGCTCTAGCGTCCGAATGGGCGTGCGAACCACCGGGCCTTCCCCGTTCACAAACTCGAAGTCAACCCCCATCGGCGTAAACGGCAGCAGCAGATCGGCAAAAATAATCGCCGCATCCACGCCCAGCCGCTCCGCCGCCGTAATCGTCACCTCCGCCGCAATCTCCGGCGTGCGGCAGATCTCAAGCAGCGGGTGATGCTTCCGCACAGCCATGTACTCCGGCATATAACGCCCCGCCTGCCGCAAAAACCACACCGGCGTACGGTCAACAGGCTGGCGAAGGCAGGCGCGCACAAAGCGGCTCGGGGCCGGCGAAACGATAGGTTCAGCAGGAACAGTCACGGTGCTTAGGCTAGCACTGGCGCTCGCTCAGGCGCCGTGACGCCGCAAGTCACTCCCTCAAGGAGGGGATTGGCCTGTTGACGGCAGATGCCCGATCATAACCCTGCCATTCCAGACCGGCAGCGTCTAGGGCAACAGCAAGGGGCAACAGGATCTCGCCGTAGACAGGGTGAGATATGCCCCAGGCGGTAACCCTGGGGCATTCACTATTGTCTGGAAAGGTGGTGATGTGCGATGCAGCGTTTTAAGCTGCGCGTTCGGTGTTCGATTGAGGCCCCAGGTAAGTTGGTTCTGGCCCTCATCCCGATCATCGTAGCGTTGGTGATTGAGCTAGTACGGTCAATCGTTCACCGTTAAACCATCACCGTGTCCGTCCGGTAGCCGCCGGGCGGGCACGCCTTCCCCAGCATACGATTCGGCCCGATCCGGAGCAACAGTTTTCTTCCGCTCCCTATCGCCCAAGATCCCGCTGCGATACATGCGGCTTGAACGGAATCCTGTACACCACACCCACCGTGCCCAGCGTCGGCGTGTAGGTAAACTCGCCCGTGTTCCAGTGCTGCCCCTGTACATCCAGCTTCAGCGAAAAGCTTCGGTACACCGGAAAGTCAATCCCGCCGCCGTAGCTGTACACCGTCGAGTTATCGCCCACATACCCCACGTTCAGCGGGAAATGAATGTTCCCCGGGCCCACCAAAAAATCGCCATAGGGCCGTACTCCATGAAACGGGACAGCAGCGCGCAGACCGAACAGGTAGCTGTGCTCACTTACGTAGGTATCCGAAAGGAAGTTCGCGCGAAACTCAAGCGAAGGCTCCACCCGGAAGCGAAAGTACCGCGTGAAATCAAGACCGAACATGCCGCCCGTCGCACGGTCCGGCCCGTACGCCGGATCGCCATCCTGAAAACCGGCAAACACACCCACGTCGGCAGACTTGCTGGCCGTACGTACGGCTTGTCCGGACGCTCCCCGCGCGCAAATGCAAGCCATCGCGATGGGCAAAGCAGCAAAACGGACGAGTTTGAGACGCAACGAAGACATACGGAACAACACCATCCTGAACTTGCCGGGAATCCTGCTCTGATTGGCCTAAGCTGTTTGGATGCGCGAAGATCGTCCTCCTGCTGCCGCCCCTCCTCGCGCTTTGGTCACCGCTCATCGGTAACGCGAGTCGGTAGTGGCTCCCGCATGCGAATACACTGGAGCGAAGCGTCTGTACGATCATTGGCCATGTCCGTGGGCCTTGGCGTGCCCGCGAAACGCCACACGAGAGTCTGATCGACAAACCACCTATGCCGAATTATCTGGAGCTTCCCGTTGGGCCACGCGCCCCTGAGCTGGTCAACGCGGTGATTGAAATCCCGCTGGAATGCAAGTCAAAGTTTGAGTACGACAAAGAGCTGCACGTCTTCCGCCTGGACCGCAATCTTTACTCGCCGGTCCACTACCCCGGTGACTACGGCTTCATCCCCAGCACCCTCGGCGACGACGGCGATCCCCTCGACGTCCTCGTCCTCGTCGACAACCCCAGCTTCACCGGCTGCGTCATGGAGGTTCGCCCGATCGGCGCGCTCGAGATGACCGACCAGGGCCAGGGCGACGAAAAAGTTCTCTGCGTCGGCTCCGGCAATCCGCGCTTCAACGACGTCGCCAACTACTCGCAGATCTACCCGCACATCCTAAAAGAGATCACCCACTTCTTCTCCATCTACAAAAACCTCGAGAAGAAGCGCGTGGAAGTGCACGGCTGGCGCGATGCCGCCTACGCCCGCGAGCTGGTCACCAGGTCCCAGCGCGCGTTCCTGGAAAAGCAGGCGACCACGGCGGCTAAGTAATCCCGCTCTCGGCCGGCCTCGGCAGATCGGAGCGGCGTCCCCCCCTCCCCCTCACCTCGGTCCGCGCTTAGCCGGCGGCGCCGCTCACGCCCACCAGCGCCGCAAACACCGGTGCCCGCAACGGCCCCACATGCTCGTCCCGCGCCGCCCACAGCGCAAACGCGATCAGCGCAGCAGGGCCCACACCAAGCAACACGGCCACACCCTGCCCGCCCGGAACCCGAAACGGCCGCAGCAGCCCAGGCTCCCGCACCCGCAGCACCGGGAGCGCGACAAACTCCAGCAAAAGTGCCGCCCCGTACAACACAAGATCAATCGAGATCAGCCGCTCAAAACTGAAGCGCAACGCGGTCGCCCACAGCACCGCACACGTCACCAGCGCAAACCACGGCACCCCGCGTCCGTTCTCGCGCGCAAACAGGCGCGGCAACAGCCGAGGGTGTCCCGGCGCGTCCAGCGCCATCGCATACGGCACACGCGCGTAGCTCATCATCAGCGGGTTAAACATCCCCACCCCGTTGATCATGCCGCCGGCAACCACCGCCAGCGCCAGGACCGGGCCCGCGATGACGCGCGCCGCATCCGTCCACGCCCCGGTCGAAAACTGAGTCGCATCCATCCCCGCCAGCCCCACCGCGGCCAGCGGCACAAAATACGTCACAGCCACCAACGCAATCGCGCCAAGAATCGCCCGCGGGTAGTTGCGCTGCGGATCATCCACCTCCTGCGCCACCGTCGACGCGTTATCCCAGCCCATGTAATTCCACATCGCCACCGAGATTGCGCCCGGCAGATCACTGGCCACACCATGAGTCAACAACGCCCCCGTTCCATGACCACCCCACCGGAACAACGCCACCGCCGTCACCACGGCAAAGGGTGCCAACAGCGCACAAAACAGCACAACCGCGCTGTTCCCCACCGATCGTGCCCCGCGAAGATTCCAAAGCGTACACGCCAGCACCACCCCCAACGCCCACAGTGTCCCGCGATACCCTGCCGTCAAAGCCGGCGCAAAGCGGCTCAGGTACAGCACAAACGTCACCGGGTAAATGGCCATATCAAACACACTCGCCGCCAGCGAAAGCCACGCCTCCTGGAACCCCCAGAAGCGCCCCAGCGCGCGGTACACCCAGATGTAGTAGCCACCCTCCGCGGGCAGCGCGCTCGCCAGTTCGCCAATCATCAGCCCTGTCGGCAGACTCCAAAGCAGCGGTACAACGGCCAGGATCAGCAACGCGCGCCCATACCCGGCCTTGCCAATCACGTCCTCGAGCCCATAAGGCCCGCCGGAGACCATGAAGTACGTCGCAGCAATCAACGGAATCAGGCGCAGCTTGCGCTTTGGTTGGTGTATGAGGGTGTCCTCCGTCACTTCGTGTGTAGGGGCTTAAACCGCGGAAAGCGCACCGAAACTCACATGCGTCAGCCGCTCGGACTCCTCCCAGAGCCGCTTTGCCGTGACCGCATCCTGCGCTGCCACGGGAATCTTTGCATAGGTCGGAAAGCCCTTCATCTCCTGCCACCCATCCGGCCCGAAGTAGCACCCCGCCTGCGCCTGTGGAGCCACCGCCGCATACAGCGTCGGCAGCGCGCCATGGGCTGCATCCTGCGAAAGGAAAGGCTTCAACACAACGATCGCGAGCTTGTTGCCCAACGATAGATGGGGCGCTTGCAGGTTCGTGACCGCATAGCCAGGATGCGCCGCCGTGGCCTGAATCGGCGAGTCCACCGTACCCAGCCGGCGCTGCAGTTCGATCGCAAACATCAGGTCCGCCAGCTTGCTCTGCGCATACGCCCCAAGCAGCGGCTTGTACTTCCGCTCAGACTGCAGGTTCTCAAAGTCAATCTTTCCAAAGTTGGAGGCCGTCGAAGCAACCGTCACGATGCGCGTTCCGAACACCGGCTTCAGATGCGGCAACAACAACGCCGTCAACGCAAACGGCCCCAGGAAGTTCGTCGCAAACTGTCGCTCGAACCCGTCCTCAGTCACCTCACGCTTCGGCAACGCCATCACACCCGCGTTGTTGATCAGCAGATCCAGCGATTGCCCCGGAAAGTGCTCCCCGTACCACGCCGCAAACGCACGCACACTCTTCTGCGAGGCCAAATCCAGCACCGCCACATGAAGTTCCGCTCCGGGCACCTCACGCAAAATGCGCTGCGCGGCATCCTGTGCCTTCTCCGGCGTACGTGCCGGCAACACAACCTCGGCTCCCTTCCGGGCAAGCTCCAGCGCTGTATAGAACCCAATTCCAGAGTTGGCCCCGGTCACGATGACGCGGCGGCCAGCCTGAGAGGAGATCTTGGCCGCGGTCCAGTGGCGGTCGGCAGCAATTTGCGATGGCGCAGGTGCGGTCGTGCTCATGCCCGTAGTATGGACCCGATACACCGCCGCGAACAGCCCAATCCACGCTAACGTCGCAGAAAGAACATCACCAGCAGTCCGAACATGGAGGCTCCCGTCGTGAGCCAGACCACATAATCTCCCGGATGCCCACTCTGCAGCGCCCGCAAAGGCTGCATGCCGGTCTCCAGGTAAGGCCCAAGCCGCAGAGCCTTGGCCAGCCGCTGCCGGTACACGCTGGTCAGCGCCAGACCCAGTGCCAGCAAGGTCGCAATCAGTCCATGCAGCCCCGCCGTGCGTTCGTCGCCCCTGCCCATAGCACTGCCAGGCACAGGCAGCGGCGTCGCCGGCACCGATACAGTCTGGCCCGTGTACACCGTGTGCCAGTAGCCCGGCTGGTTGGAGAACCGCGCCGCCGCATCCGTCATCCACGACAGAAAGTGCGGCCAGGCAAACAGCCCGGTAGCCACCACCAGACACACCACCGGCGGAAGAAAGTGATACGGCTTCACAAACCGATTCTCTTCCTGGGTCTCCGGCAGCTCATCCACGGACGCAGCCTCATCCGTAAGCGGGGCAGAGCCCGCGCCCACGAAGATATGCAGACCCACCCGAAACACCGCCGCCGCCGTCAGCGTCTCGCCGAAAAGAAACAGCAGCGACAACCCATGCAGACCGACCTGCTTCGCCGCGCCATCCGCCATGGCCTCGCCCATCCATGTACCAAAGGGCGGAACACCCGCCAGACCCAGCCCACCAAGAAACCACAGCACGCCGGTCCACTTCAGCACGCGGCGCCGCTGCCAAAGCAGTTGTTCGCTCATCGATCGCAGCCGGTGTAACACGATGCCCGCACAGAAGAACAGCGACGCCTTGAGGAACGCATGGCCGAGCACATACGTAAAGAACGCCGCATCCGCCGTAGTGCCCTGCACCGCAAGCATCGCCAGCATCATCCCCGCATGGCAGATCGTCGAGAACGCAAGCAGGCGCTTGAGGTGATGTTCGGCGTAGCACATGGTACCGCCGATCAGCACAGTCGCGGTCGCAAACCCCAGCAGAATGCCCCGCAACGCCATCGCATGGGAACTCAGTGCCGCAGCAAAGATCACCGTGTGCAAGCGCGCCACGGCATACAGCCCCAACTCCACCATCAGGCCACTGAACAGCACGCACACGCTGGTCGGCGCCACGGCATGCGCATCCGGCAACCACAGGTGAAACGGCACAATCGCGCCCTTGATGAAGAACCCGCACACCAGCAACGTAAACGCGAACAACACCAGCGGATCATGACGCGCACCCCCGGGCGTGTTCGTCAACTGCAGCCCGATCTGCGCCATGTTCAACGCCCCCGTCACCGCGTACAGCAGCGCAATGCCGGTTAGCCCCAGGAACGCCGCCACGGTATTCGTCACCGCGAAGTTAAACGATCCCTGCAACGGCGCAGGCTCCGCAGTCTTCAAACCACACAGCGCAAAGGCAGCCGTGCTCATCAACTCAAACCAGACAAACAGGTTGAACAGATCGCCCGTGAGCACAAAGCCGCTCATGGCCGCCGAAAACACCAGCATCAACGGATGAAAGTGTTTGGCCCCAGCGTCGATGAATCGATAGCTGAACACAAACGCCAGCAAGAACAGCACACCCGCCAGCAGCGCCAGCGCCGCCGCCAGCGGATCGACAAAGAACCCAATACCCAGCACCATGGACCCGCGCGGATACCAGTTGCCGAACCAGTACACCAGCGTGTGCAGGTTCGCCTGGCGCAGCAGCACCGCGCAAACGACAACATGCGCGACTGCGAGGAGGATGGCCAGAACATCCATCACACGTCGCGGCAGAAAGCTGCGTACTCCCGCAAGGCTTGCCGCACCCAGAAGCGGAAGCACAACAGGAAGCGGGATCAAAGCAGGTCCAGGAAGGGACATACGACTCACACACCTCAGTTACTGGCGCATCGTGCGAAGATCATCCGGGCTCACACTCCCGGACTTCTCATGAGCTTTCACCACCATGGCGAGCAACAGCGCAACCACCACAGCCTCCACCACCACATCGGTCAGCATCAGGGCCTGCACCACCGGATCCACCGTGAGCTGCCCCGGCGGAAGCCAGTCCGCAAAGATCGGCGCCGCGCCACCCTTGCGAAACCCAATGGCCAGCAGCAACACATACGTTGAGCTCTGCAGAATCGCCAGGCACATCACCGAGTGCACCAGGTTGCGGCTGGTAATGATGCCGTACAACCCGCAGCAGAACAGCCACGCAGCGACAAAGTACGGCAGAAGCTGGAAGAGAGGATGCATCGACGTCACTCCGCCGGAATCTCGCCGGTGATGATCTCCTGCAGGTACGTGTACATCACCAGCAGAAACGCCGCCGTCACCTCAACACCCACCGTCGCCGAGATCAAGGCAACATTGCCGGAAGAAAAGATGTCGCCGGTCTTGCCCAGCGGCAGCGCATTGGTCAGCAGCGGCAAACCGAAGCACAACGGCGCCAGCCCAATCAGCGCGTACGCTCCCGCTCCCACCGCCTCAATCACCTCCACGATGGTGTGCGACGTAAGCCGTTGGAACGCATCCGTGTTTTCCGCCAGGTAGATGAAGAACAGTGCACTGGCTAAAATCACGCCGGCCTGAAATCCACCCCCAGGCGTCAACTGTCCATGCAGGCCAATGTAAAAGCCGAAGATGATCGTCAGGATCATCGCCGGAATGTTGGTGGCACGCACTGCGACGCCCAGCGTCGGCTGATCCTGCACCTTGCCGGCCTGCGACATCGGCTTGGTGCGCGCGCCCTCTTCCCGCCGCAGCAACATCATCACGCCCACCACAGCGGTGAACAGGATGAACTCTTCGCCCAGAGTATCGAAGCCGCGGTAGTCGTAGTTGATCGCGTTCACCGTGTCCGTGGTATGGCGCTCATACACGGCCCACTGCGAGATGAAATCACCATAAGGGCCGCGATACTCACCCCACGGGGGCAAATCCCAGGCCGCATAGCTGAACAGGCCAAAGAACAGCGTCCCGCTCACCGCGAACATCCGTTTGCGGGTGCGTTCAGTCATGTTCCTGCCCCTTCTTCTTCAACGCCTCACGCACCTTCATGCGTGAGATCGCCAGCATGATCATCAACGGCAACGCCACGGCCCCCACCGTGATCTGCGACAACGCCACGTCCGGCGCCTGGAAGAAAAAGAACATCAGCGCCGTGATCAACCCGTAGAAACCGAGCGTAATCACCTGCTCCGTTGTGTCTCGCGTCGTTACCACACGCGCGCCGGCTACGGCGAGCAGCAAGAGCAGCCCCGCACCGATGGCCATCATCATGCGCTCTGCTCCTGCTGCTTAGGCACACGCTCCACTCCATCCTCGGGCTTCGGCTCCCAGTGGCCCAGCTCCCGTGTGCGAAACGCCCGCGCCGTGGCATGCGTTACAACGGAGTTAATGGCCAGCAGAATGAACATGATCAGTACCGTCTTCCAGAACGCCTGGCTGTTGCCCGTGCGCAGAAACACCGCAATGGCCAACGCAATCGAGCCGAAGCACGCCGGCAGCGAAAGATAGTGCAGCGACTGCATCGGCTCCCGCATGCGCACCATGCCCAGCGTGCCCAGCCAGCAGGAAAGCACCACCAAAGCCAGCAGCGCGGTCTCCGCCACGGTGCGCAAGGTCATAGGTGCTTCTCCAGAAAGCGCGCAAACACAATGCCTCCGCCAAAGCTCATGATGGCCATCGTCAAGGCGAGATCGATGAACGGGATGCGCCCCGACCACACCGTAAAGATCACCAGCGCCATCGTGACAATCAGGCTCGTCATCTCCAGCCCCACCAGCCGGCGCTCCGCCCCGCCCTGCAGGCACATCCACGCGCACGGCAGCAGCGACAGGCATACACCCGCACCCGCCAGCAACCACAACGTCGTCGGCGAACTCACTGCTGCGCCCCCAGGGCCTGCGTCATCTTCGGCACCGTCGAGCGTTCGAGCTGATGGAACAACATCAGGCTCTGTTCCGGGTCCACCCCGATCACGATAAAGTTCGGCGCGGTCGTGGTGTAGGCCACCGCCAGCGCGGTGCGGCCCACCAGCGTCGGGTCGCGGCGACTCGTCTTGAACCCGCAATCCCGGTAGAACGAGCCCGCAGGCTTCCCGGCCAGGTCCTTCAGCAGCAACCACGTGATCTCCCAGCAGCCAGAAAGGATGTACCAAGGGATGCGCCAAAGCTGAAGGAGATCCCGGCCGCGCAACTCAAGGTTCAGCGTCTCCGTGCGCAGCACATTCGCGAAGAAGAGAACCGTCAGCGCGGTCGCCACAATACCCACTGCAAGCTCATGCCAACTCGGGCTGTCCGTAAACATGCGCCACAACGCCAGCACCGCAATCGCTGCCACCGTAAGCAGTCGCCCGGGACGATCGAACATCCCGCCTGCGTGTTGCCCTCGCGCTTTGCTCACGGTTCCGCTCCGCGACGTTTGTTGCAGGCAGATAGATGGCGTCCGCCCCTGTTTGGCTGTATGAAAGAACAGCGGCAAATCTACAAGGATCACCCGCACGGAACCTTGTACGGTACCGCTTGCGTATATCCCTGCAGCGGACTGAACCGTCACGCCGAGCCATCGCTACCAGCCATCTTTGGTTGGCATCGCAGCTCTCGGCATCACAGAACGTGGGTACGCACAGACTCTGAAGGATCCTGATGTTCGATAGGCGGTTCAACACAGAACGATTTGCCCGGCGCGCACGCGCCCTCGGCTCGCCATGGAATCGCAGCGCGGCCTGGCGCAACGGCCGCGCCGACGGCAAGCTCGAGCTTTACGGGACCTACACCCCGGGCACCGGCTTCGCGCAGGAGTCGCAATGGGTGCTCAAGCAGCAACAGCGCGCCACCGACATCCAGACCGCCGCCGATCGTCGCATCGGCGAGTGGCTCCGCACCAACCTCACCGACAAGGAACGCCATACACGCGACCTCGCCGGTGTGGAAGAGAAGATCCACACCATCCTCACGCAAAGCGAAGGCGCCCATTCCAAGGTCCCGCGCACCAATCACCGCGCCAAGGTCATCTTCTTCTTCTTGATGTTCCTGTTCGAGTTCGCCTTCTCCGCCGTCGCGCTGATCACCTCGGGCCTGGTCTCCATCGCCTTCGAGCTCGCCATCGCGGTTGTCGCCGCCGGCGTCCTCGTCTGGCTCTCCGACATCGTCGGCACCCACATCCGCCAGCTTCCGCTCTCGCACGAGGCCGGCACCACCGACCGGGTCCGCCACTGGAGCATCATCGTCTTCTCCTGCCTCGGCCTCGCGGCCATCCTCGCCGGCGTCAACTTCCTGCGCTCGCTCACCAACACCGGCATCCCCGGCGACAACACCCGGCAGGTCGTCCAATGGGCTCTCTTCGCCATCGGCCTCGGGCTCGTCCTCACCGGTATCTTCCGCAGCGGCGAAGACGAGTACTCCGGCCCCCGCTACGGCCTTTCCCAGCGCGAACGCGAACGCTCCAAACTGCAGCGCAAAATCGGGCTCTGCGATGCCACCCACCAGCGCCTCACCGGCTTCCCCGCGCACCTTGAGGCCCTCCTGCGCAACAACCTACAGAAAGTCGTGGCCGTGTACGCGGACCAATACCGTCGCCAGGCCCTCGGACGCCAGCGGAGCATCGACCGTGCGTAAGCTTGACCTCGGCCCCGCGGTATGCGCCTGCAGCCTCGCGTTTACGCTCGGCATGCTCAGCGGCTGCAAAAACACCACAGCCCCCGCGCGACCCACCACCTTCGTCATCCTGCTCGACAAATCCGCGTCCATAAACGAGGGCAAAGCCGCCACCTACACCCGCTATCTGCGCGAGTCCGTCTTCCCCTCGCTCACCCCCGGCGCCCGCGTCGTCATCGAGCCCATCGTCGGCGCCAACACCTACAGCGACCCCGAACAGCGCGTCACCGCCACGCTGCCCATGGTCCATCCGCTCACCAAGGACGCGGGCTACTTCCTCCTCAAAGGCGATCTCAGCGCCGACAAAGCCTGTCTCGCGCGCGTGGGCACCGAGCTCCAGGCCTTCAACACCGCCCGCGATCACTTCGCCACCGACGCCCTGCGCGTCTTCCGCGGCAAAAGCCTCTCCAACGACACCTACCTTGTCGACGGCATGAAAGAAGCCTCCGAACTCCTCGAACCCCGCAAGGGCCGCGGCGTCCTCGTCGTGCTCTCCGACGGCCTCGAAGACAGCAACACCTTCGGCCCCCGATCCCGCTTCGAAGACGCCGACTTCTGGTCCCGCAACCCACCCGACCACCTCGTCCAGCAGGTCAACCCCGCGAAAGCCACACCCGGCCTCAATGGCAGCACGGTCTACTTCTACGGCATGTCCGCCGGCACAGGTCGCATCTATGACAACGTGCGCCGCTTCTGGCAAACGTTCTTCCGCGCCGCCGACGTCGATAGCGTGTCCGCAGGCCACCAGCCCCTCTACGAAGAACCCGCCTACAACCCGCAGCCCGAAGAGCTCTGCAAATAAAGCTCCACAACAAAGCTCCACAAACGAAGCTCTACAGTAAAGCTCTACAACCTGAACCTCACCCCATTGTCATCTCGACCGGAGCGACGCAGTCGCGAAGTGGAGAGACCCGCGTTCTGCCCCCAGCCAACCCACCGTACAAAAGCACCGCGCCTAAACCTCCTGCGCCGCACCCGCCAGCAACTCCTTCGCCCCACGCGCCGCTAACGACTCCGCCACCGCCCCCCCGAACTCCTCGGCCGCCACACCCTGCGGCGCCTTGTGCAGCC
>CAXUNH010000031.1:0-23901 GCA_964252405.1 uncultured Acidobacteriaceae bacterium
GAGGACTTCGCGGGGGTCCCCCAGACGGGAGCTTGTGGGGTGCGCTGGGGGTGCGGGGGCCGGGGTGGTTCGTCCCCGGGCAGCGATGGAGGCGAAGTCCGCTGCCATGGCGTCTGCGAAGAGCGGCTTGCTGATGAGGTACCCCTGCACGCACTCGCAGCCCATCGCGGTGAGACCCTGAAGATCCTGCTCGGTCTCCACGCCTTCGGCGACAACCCGTTTGCCGAGGGAGTGACCCAGTCGGATGACGGTGCGCACGCCCTCTTCCCGGTCTGGGTCATGGTGCATGTTGGATACAAAGCTGCGGTCGACCTTGACCTCATCTACGGGCAGACTGAGCAGGAAGCTAAGTGAAGAGTATCCGGTGCCGAAGTCGTCGAGGGAGATGCGGATGCCGTGGGCGCGAGCCTGATGCAGGGTCTGTTTGACGATGCTTTCCTGGGTCAAGAGCGCGGTTTCCGTGATCTCCAGGCGCAGCAAGGACGGGGGAAGGCCGGTGCGATCGAGGATTGCCAGCAGGGATTCCATCAGGCCCGCATAGGCGAACTGGCGGGGCGACACGTTCACACTGACAGAGAGGCTGGTTCCCCAGGCTCCATTCCAGGAGGCCATCTGGGCGCACGCTTTCTCCAGGATCTGCGCGCCAAGCGGCAGGATCAGACCGCTCTCTTCGGCGAGAGCGATGAACTCAGCGGGCGGAACGACTCCCAAGACCGGATGCAACCATCGCGCCAAGGCCTCAAAGCCGCAGATACCGGCCTTCTCGACCGAGTAGATGGGCTGAAAGGCTACCTGGATCGCGCCTGCTTCCACGGCGGCGCGCAGCTCGGTCTCCATATGCCAACGGGTGCTTAGCTGGCTGCGCAGGGCAGCGTCAAAGAGCTGTACGCGGTCCTTGCCCAGCTGCTTTGCGCGATACATGGCGTGGTCTGCGGTCCGGAGCAGGTCATCCGGGTTTTCGCCGGGGGCGGCGAGCACCACGCCGATGCTTGCGGTGCAACACAGCTGATGTGTCCCAAGGTGAAAGGGAGCGTGCAGGGCTTCCCGAAGGCGTTCCCCGGCGGTGTGTGCCTCCGTGGGATTGGCAGCGGTGGTCAGCACCACGAACTCGTCCCCACCCAGGCGGCAGACGACCGAGTCGGGCGGAGCCGAGGCGCAGAGGCGCTGCCCGATTTCGACCAGGAGAAGATCCCCTAAGGCATGGCCAAGCGTGTCATTGATGCTTTTGAAGCGGTCAAGATCAGCGAAGAGCAGGGCGACCCTTTGTTGCGGTTCGGCGAGACGGGATGTGAGCTGATCCCGGAGGAGGGTGCGATTGCCAAGTCCGGTGAGCGCGTCCTGCAGTACCGTTTGCTCCAACAGTTCATGCGCTTTGTGCCAGGCGCGCTCGCGTGCATTGGTGCGGAGGGAAAAGAGAATAAAGGCAAGCAGCACCATAGCTCCGCCGAGTACGGGCTTGTGCCTCGCCAGCAGGGCGGAGAGTGTGATGGACAGAAGCGCCATGGCAACGACGCTAAGACCCTGCGTACTGCGGGCGGCGTTCAGCAGCGAACTCGTATCCTGGCTGGGTTCGCGGGAGAGGCGACCGTCGCGCAGGATCAGCAGGGTTAAGAGAGAGATGGGCAGCGTCCAAACGAGGTCGACGAGAGTGCCCATCTGCGCGCCCTGCGTGTACAGGGCGTCCCCGACGGTCTCCAGGGAACCGTAGACGGCGAGGAAGATAGCGAGGCGCACGAAGAAGCGGCGCTCACGCGCCAGCGTGCAGATGGGCAGGCGGAGCAAACAGCAAAGCACCAGGGCAAGATTTTGGATGAGAAAAGCCTGCGTAATGGGGAGCCGGCAGGAGGGCAGAAAGACAAGCAGGTAGAGAGCCGCGAAGAACAGGCCTACCTGGGCCCGGTCCAGCCAGGCAACGCGGTCCACTTCGACAGGAGTGGTGTTGATCGCAAGGATAAGGGGAACGCCGAACAGGAGCCAGAGAGCGTCATCCGGCCGAACGGTGAGCTGGAGCCGGGGCGGGAAGGCGAGGAGAAACAGGAAGACTGCCTGGCCAAGCGACCAGATGGCGAGCGCGCAGGTGAGCCCGGTCCAGCAGCGACGGCCAAGAAGGTTTGTGGCGCAGTAGCGTTGATGGAGACTGATGCCGGTGGCCAATAACGGCAAAAGCAATTGGATCAGGTTGGAGAGAAAGACAGGGTTCCGCAGGAAGAGCAGCGCGAGCACGTGAACGGCTTCCAGGCCGACGATTGCAGCCATCAGCGGCCGGGCCAGGTAGCCTTGATCTTTCCATTTGATCCCTTTGTCCGTTCCCATGGGTCCCGGCTGCAATCGGCTGCAGCACCTCTCTTGCAATCCTTATCGCCAAAGTGTGCGGGAACTTGAACGCGGACTGGATTGTCCAAAAGTCCTGAAGGGCGAACGAAAGAGCAGGCGCCCTGCCCTGAAGGTGGTAAGAAGGGCAGAGGGCTGTACGGGAAGAACTCAGTTTCAGGCTGAAGGCGCGTGCGGGACTGGAGCAGACTTACGACGTGACGGTCTTGGACCTCTTGACCGGGCCCGATGTCCGGGCAGGGCGCTTGGCGGGAGACTTCGGCGACCCTGCTGCACCGTTGCCGGCGGCGGCGGCGGAGAGACGCGAAAGTTTAGCGGCATGCGTTTCCAGCAGCTTTTCGAGCTGGCTGATGAGCCTGGCCGTCTGCATGGGTTTGACCAGCATTTTGTCGGCGCCCATGTCCTGCCAGTCATCATCGGCCAGAGGATGTGCGGTCAACAGGGCGACCGCGGGGTGGTAGGGAGCGGTTCGCGCTGCCTGGATGACGTCCCGGCCTGCGGCATCGGATTCCATGCGCATGTCGGTGATGATCATCTGGTACTCATTCTTTTTGATGCGCAGTTTGCCTTCCCGGGCGGAGGTGGCGGTATCTACATCGAAGCCGGAGATTTCGAGCACGGCCTTCATGGTGAGCAGGACGGGAACTTCGTCATCGACGAGCAAAACGCGGCGCTTGGGCAAGGATGCCTCCGAGATGTTGTGCTGCGGCACGGCTCACGGGCGTCGGTGGGCATGTGGCGGCGCAGGAATCGACCCATGTTCTCAGCTTGAGGTTCCGCGCGCAAGCGGGGCTTGCGGCGGGTATGGGGGGACGGGAAGCAGAGGGATTTTTATGGACCGGAGTTGAGCGAATGGTATACTCGCGTGTGCCATGTCCCGTTGTGATGGAATCGCCGGGATACGACCCATACCCACGAAGAGGTGGCCCCTGCCGGGCCACGGAGGCAAACTATCCCACCGTTTAACGACAAACGTTCGCAGAAGTCCTTTATTCGTACCAATGACCGGATCCGTGCGCGCGAGGTGCGCGTGATTGACGAGAACGGCGCACAACTTGGGGTGATGCAGCCCTTCGAGGCGCTGAAGATCGCGCGGGAGCGGTCGCTGGACCTGGTGGAGATCTCGCCGAACGCCGTCCCGCCCGTGTGCAAGATCCAGGACTACGGCAAGTTCCTGTATGAGAAGGACAAGAGCGACCGTGCGGCACGCAAGACGCAAAAGGTCATCGTCATCAAGGAAGTGAAGTTTTCCGTGACGGTGGACGAGCACGACTACCAGACCAAGAAAAACCAGGCGCTTCGGTTTCTGGGCGACGGCGACAAGGTGAAGGCGAGCCTGCGGTTCAAGGGCCGGCAGATGGCGCATCGCGACCTGGGGTATAAGATCATCAACCGGCTGATCATGGACATCGGGGAGACCGGGATTGTCGAGTTCATGCCGCGGATGGAAGGCACAACGCTGCACGCGATCCTTGCCCCGAGCAAGAAGGTGGCGCCTGCCCAGCCGAAGGCGCCCAAGCCTGCGCAGCCGCAGGAACGTGAGCCTGTGGCGGTCGCGCCGGGGGCTTAAACCCACGCAGGGACGAAAGCGAAGGCTGTGCCGGTTCGCAGCGAGTGGAGGCGTCGCCGCGCTCTGCTATAATGATCCCTGCTGTCTATTCGTATTTTGTATCAGCAGGACATCCATGCCAAAGTTGAAGACACACACAGGCGCCGCCAAGCGCTTCAAGAAGACGGGCACCGGCAAGTTCAAGCGGGGCCAGTCCAAGATGCGCCACATTCTGACCTCAAAGAGTTCGAAGACCAAGAGCAAGCTGGGCAGGATCGTGCTTGTTTCCGTCGCCGACACTCCCAAGGTCGCCCGTATGCTTCCCTACGCCTAAGGCGTGCGGAAGCTTCGTTGGAGTTCCAGAGTTCCAGAGTTCTTAGGATCGAGCCGTTCCGGAAGCTGTTTCGCAGCGTAAGGACGAAGGGCCAGAAGGCGTTGCGGCCCCTGGGTTTCTCAGAAAAGGACACCCACCGAGATTCCGAGCAGCACGCGTGTGAAGAGGTAACCCCTACCTCCAGCCGCGACCCTCTTTGGGGGGACTGAAGCAACGCACAAAAGGAGATTACGATGCCCCGTGTAAAACGGAGTACGAAGCGCAGCGATCGTCGCAAGAAGATCCTCAAGCGGGCGAGCGGTTACTTCCTCACAAAATCCAAGCTGTACCAGGCAGCGCAGGAAGCCGTCGAGCGCGGTCTGAAGTTTGCCTACATCGGACGCAAGCAGAAGAAGCGGCAGTATCGCTCGCTGTGGATCGTGCGTATCGGCGCCGCGGCCAAGCTGCACGGCATGAGCTATTCGACCTTTATCAGCGGCCTGAAAAAGGCGGGCAACGGGCTGGACCGCAAGATCCTCGCGGACATCGCCGTCAACGATGCGGCGGGGTTTGCCGCGTTGGTGGAGCAGGCCAAGGCTGGGCAGGCAAGCGGCGAAACGACGCAGGCTGCCTAACGTCTTGCGCAAGACCCGAAGGGGCGTGGCTTCGGCCAGGCCCCTTCTTCGTTTGCCGAGACCCGTTCCGCTCGATCCGCTGTCGTGTTGCGCGGGCTCTTTGGGCGCAGCCGCGTCGTCCGTCGCCGAGGAAAGGAGCGGGGCTACTAGACTGGCCGTATGAGGTTTGTGCGGTTCCCGTGGAGTCTGGTTTGCGCCGTTGCCCTTGGTTCCGTGCCCGTTCAAGGCGCCGGGCAGAGCACGGGGCCACAGATTGCGTTCACTTTTGACGACCTGCCTGCACACGGCCCCTTACCGCCGGGGATGGCGCGGCCTGCCGTGGTTCAGAGCATTCTTGCGACGCTGAAGCGCGAAGGGATGCCCCCCGTGTATGGCTTTGTGAACGGGTTTCGCGTGGCGCGGTATCCGTACCAGATCCATATTCTGCAAGCGTGGCACGCTGCGGGCGAGCCCCTGGGCAATCACACGTGGTCACACCCGGAGTTGGACAAGAGTTCCGCGCTGCAGTACGAGCGCAATATCGCGGAGAACGAAGCGGTTCTCCGGCGAGCCGATCCCGGCGGTGACTGGCATTGGTTCCGGTATCCCTTTCTGGAAGAGGGCGACACCGTCCCGAAACGCGAAGCGGTGCGTGCCTGGCTGCAGGCGCATGGCTACCGCGTGGCGGAGGTCTCGATCGACTTCCAGGATTACCTGTGGAACGAGCCGTATGCGCGCTGTGCAGCGAAGCGTGACGAGGCAGCTATCAGGACACTGCACGACACCTATCTGGCCACTGCCGGAACAAACATTGACGCGTATCGAAAGCTCGCCAAGGAGCTCTACGGGGGTGATGTTCCGTACGTTTTGCTGATGCATGCGGGCGCGTTCGATGCGCGGATGCTGCCGGAGCTGATTGCTCTGTTCCGATCGCGCGGGTTCCGGTTTGTTACGCTCGGCCAAGCGATGGCGGACCCCATCTACCAGAACGATCCGAAGGTGCCTACACCGGGCGGGACCACCTTTAACGAGATGGTAGCGACACAGCGGAATGCGGGTGGACCGGACGTGCAGGAACCGGAAGCGATGCTGGACAAGCTCTGCCGTTGAGTTCCCGGATCGGGTGCGCGTCCGTGGTCAGCTCTCCACTTGATGTCGTGCCAAAGTTATCGGCTGCGTCTTGATGCCATGTAAGTGGAGAACTCTGGGCAGCCGGCAGCGATCGCCGAGAGCATCCTGCGCAAGGACCGCTTGCATCTCAGGCTTCATTGCAGGAGCACTGCCGGTTGCGCGCGTGAACGACCGGTGATTTGAATATGACGGTTACGGGTGTAGCGAAGGCTCCTGACCCCTGAGGCGGCGCCGACCGCCACATGATCGAACCCAGCGAAAACTCTTGTTGTTGCAGTCCCCACTTAGTGAGGAGAGGCCCATCTATGTTTGAAGCGAAGTATTCATCTCCACTATGCCCCGGTGAGAAGGTCACCGCGGAGCAGCTGGAAACGGACCGTGGCATTCTTGCCTTTCAGCGGGCGGTTGACCGCCTGAGCCGGCGCAAGTTTCTGGGTGGGCTTTCCGGCGCAACAATGCTGGCGGTCGCGGCCGGGTTCATCGACATGCCGAAGCTGTCGGCACAGAGCCCAGCGGTACCGGCGATACCGGACGTGCTCAACTTCGCTCTGAACCTGGAGTATCTGGAAGCCAACCTGTACGCGATTGTGACCACCGGCAGTCCGATCGCCGCCAGCCTGCAGGGCTCCGCTCCTGGCGCCATCGCCGGGTCGCCCGGCAAGCTGACCCTGGACGCGACCACGCAGGCGTTGTTTCAGGCGCTGGCCGCCGATGAGATCAACCACATCAACGATCTGCGCACAGCCATCACGAGCCTGAACGCTACGCCGATCAGTCAGCCGGCCATCAACTACGCGGCCAAGGGAGCGATCACGACACAGGCTCAGTTGCTGGCGACGACGCGCCAGTTCACGGCCCTGGGCAACAGCGCCTACGCGGGCGCGGCACAGTTCCTGGTAAGCAACCCGGCCGTGCTAACGACGGCCGCGCAGATCCTGGGCGCGGAAGGACAGCATCTTGGTTCGGTGAACTACCAGTGCATCACGCAGGGCGTAACGGCGTCGTTCAGCACGAACGTGGCCGCGTACCTGGACGAACAGGACCAGCCACCCAATCCGACTCAGTACTTCACGGTGGCGTTGCCGGGCAATGCCGCTGGCCTGCCCGCGGGCATTCCACCGTACCGTACGACGTCGCAGGATCTGGGTGTGGTTTACGGGATTTCGATGCCCACGACGTTGAATCCGCCGGCCGGTGTGAGTTCGGGCGGGTTCTTCCCGTCCGGCGTGAACGGCAACATCAAGTCAACGTAGTAGCGCATGCAGGCCCGAGCGGCTACGCGCCGACTCGCCAACAACGGTTGCCAGTGTGCTTCTTGAGGAGGATCCAGTGTCAAAGCTTTCGTATGCGTCGCCCGAGACTGAGGGCGATATTCAGAACCAGGAGCAGCTCGTTGAAGAGGCGAAGCTGTTTGCGGAAAACCGTTCGGCTGCGCGGACGAACCGCCGCCGTCTTCTTACGAACCTCGGGTTGGCCGCGGGCGCGGCGGGGATGTTGGGTGTTGCCGGCTGCAGCAGCGATGGAACGGTTTCCATCCCCAGCCCTTCAGGCACACCAAGCGTGTTGGACATCCTGAACTTCGCGTTGAACCTCGAGTATTTCGAAGCGACGCTCTACTCCTACCTCGTGACGGGCTCGGGTCTTTCGGCAGCCGACATGGGATCCAGTCCCGGCACGGTGACGGGCGGCGCCAAGGTGACGTTCCAGTACAGCGCCATCCAGAACATCGCCAACAATTTGATGATGGAAGAGGTGCAGCACGTCGAGTTCCTGAGAACGGCCATTGCGGCGAACGGGGGCACACCGATCTCGATGCCCTCGCTGAATCTGCAGCCGGCACCGGCCTTTGCCATTACCAACGATGCGACGTTCGTCTCGGTCGCGCGGACGATTGAGGCCGTGGGTGTGAGCGCCTATGAGGGAGCGGCGCAGTACCTCACCAGTGCTCCCTCGATCCTCACCTATGCAGCTTCCATCCATGACCTGGAGGCACAGCATGAGGGCGCGTTGCGGCAGGCCTGCATCTACTTCCCGGGTGGGGCGGTGACTTCGGCCGCGGCGGACGCGCTGGATATGCCGCCCACGGCGACCCAAATCTTCAACACGGGCTCTACGACGGGGTTGAATCCGGTGCGTACCATCTCGCAGGTGTTGGGCATTGTGTATGGCCAGGCCACAGCGACGACGACCACGCCGGCCCCGGGCATCGCCAAGGGCGGCTTCTTTCCCAACGGACTCAACGGCAACATCTTCACCACGTAAGCAAGTGATAGAAGTCTCGGGACGCCGCCGATGCGAGGGCGGCGTCCCTTCTTTTTTGTGGCGTAAACCGCGGGTTTAGACGTCCAGACCCATGAGGCGCATCAAGGCGATCCCATTGCTTCGCTGCACCACGCCTTCGCGCAGCTTGTAGTCAAAGTGCAGTGCGCCGTCGACGATGCGGTCTTCAAAGTGCACGTTGCGCATGGGTCCCGCCTGCTGGCCGGCCAGGGAGGTCAGGGCGAGATCATGCGTGCTGAGAAGGCCGATGGCGCCACTCTGAAGCAGATCGCGCACAATGCCTTCCGCACCGGTCAGCCGGTCGGTGGAGTTCGTGCCGGACAGCAGTTCATCGAGCAGGAACAGTACGGGCGGATGGGTGTGCGCAGCCCCGGCGATGGCGCGCAGACGAAGAATCTCGGCATAGAAGCGGGACTGACCGGCCCGCAGTGAGTCGTTGACCTGAATGCTGGCTGCGAGTGTCAGGGCCGAAAGCCGGAGAGAATGGGCGCGGACCGGCGCTCCGGCAAATGCAAGCACGGTGTTGATGCCGACCGAGCGCAGGAGTGTGCTCTTGCCGCTCATGTTGGATCCGCTGACCAGGAGAAGCCGCGTCTGGGTGTCCAGGGCCACGTCGTTGCGTACACCGATGGCTCCGCTGAGCAGAGGATGGCCCAGACCCGTGGCAAGGAAGGCCGGGGCCTCTGCGCTGAACTCGGGGAAGGGATCTTCAGGATGCTCAAAGCTGTAGCCGGACAGCGAGAGAAGCGCTTCAAACTCACCCAGGGTCTGCAGCCAAATCCGCAACTGGCTGCCATACGCGCTGTGCCACCGTTCCGCAGCCATCGCCAGTTGCAGCGAGTAGAGCAGCGGCACGTCGAGCAGGCGCACCAGGTAGTTGCCACGCGCGTCGATCCAGGTGGACAGGGTTGCAAGCCGCGCGAGCGCGTCCGAAGCTTTGCTCCCCGCGTGCGAAAGCCTGCTCTGCCACTGCAGCAATGATGGGGCGGTAAATGGTTCGTTCTCAGATGCCCGCAGCAAGGTCTCAACCGTGTGGAGGGACCGGCTCACGCCATGGATGCTCGCGAAGACTGGCCGGTAAGAATTTTCCCAGAAGAAGGTGAGGCAGCCGTTGAGGAGCAGAACCGCTGCGATCGGCAGCAGCGAGTGCGTCACGGCAGAGCGCCAGCAGGCGAGAGCCGACAACGCGACAAGCAGGGGAGCGAGCCACGTCATCATGCGAGGGAGTTCGCGCCTGGAGGCTTCTCCCCAGGCACTGAGCGTCTCGAGGTCGAGAGCCGCCGTGGCTGGACCAGACGCCCTTGCGGCGGCTTCCCGCAGGTGGGAACGCGAACGCAGATCCTCGACCGCGCTTTGGCGCCGTAGCGCCTCAGGGACGGGTGCGGGCCTGAGCAGCCAGGCGGCCAGCGTGTCTTCGCCGAGCGAGGTTCGCGCCCCGCAAAGCAGCTCAAAGAGGCTCCCTGGACCGAAGAGATCAAGGTCGGCGGCAAAGAGACTCTCCGCGAAGTCAAGGCGTGTTTGCCGGGGCCGCAAACCGGCCCATCGATCTTCTACGCGAGCGAGGGCATGGTCGTAGAAGGCGATCGCCCGACGCGTCTCCGCCAGGCGGCGAAGCACGACCTCGTGGGCCCGCGCCGCAAGCCCGAACGCGCCAACCGCCAGAAGAACATAGAACCGTGGCGGCAGCAGAAGCACCACCGCGGCGATGCCAAACATCAGCCGCAGGTACCCAAGCTGAATGTGCCGGCGCTGAAGCTGCCGTTCCGTGATCGCCAGCGCGGTGAGCCGATCGCGGTAGGCCGGTCCGGCTGCGGGCTGGCCGTGCGAAGCGGCCCGGTCGGTTGGGGAGGAGTTCTCAGTCACCGCGTCATGCCCTTGCCGCACCCACGGCTCTGAACTGTAGCTTACCCGGATGACCCTGTGCGGGAGCTTGCGTCCTCTTGATGTACGGTACGTGTGAGCTTCGCGGAGCTGACGTCCGCGGACGATGCTGCCGAACGAGGCACTGCAGGTCAAAAGGGCGCGACGCCGGCCCCGGGCGCACCCGGTACGCCATAGCCAGGCGCAAACGCTCATGGCCGCGGCGGGTTCCGGGGCTGGTAGGATCGGCTAAACTGGAACTATGCCCGCTACCGCCGAACCGCGGCTCGCCAGCCCTGTGCCGACCGCCGCCGAACCCACCCAGCACGGCGATGCGCCCTTTGAATCCTGGGGACGGTACCCGCTCTACAACGCCGAAGTGCGCCACCTGCACTGGCAGGGCGACTTCCCCCGGGCGATCCAGGGGGTACACCATGGCGCGCTGCCTGTAGGCATGGGCCGCAGCTACGGTGATGTCTGCTTGCTTAAGGACGGCACACTGCTGGAGACGACGGGGATGAGCCGGTTGCTGGCTTTCGATCCGGAGACGGGTCTGCTGACCGCCGAAGCCGGGATCACGCTGGCGCAGATCCTGGATTTTGCGGTGCCCCGCGGGTATTTTCTTCCGGTAACGCCGGGAACCAAGTATGTGACGCTGGGCGGCGCCATTGCCAACGATATCCACGGCAAGAACCATCACATCGCCGGCACCTTTGGCAACCACCTGACGCAGTTTGAGCTCCTGCGCTCGGATGGGACGCGGCTGCGCTGCACGCCGATGGAGAATCCGGATTTCTTCTCAGCCACGATCGGCGGCATGGGCCTGACGGGCGTGATGACCTGGGCACAGGTCCGCCTGAAGCCGATTGTCAGCCGCATGGTGGACTACACGGGCATCCAGTTCCACGGCATCGACGAATTCCTCGATCTCACGGAGAGGTCCCAGCACATTGAGTACACCGTGAGCTGGGTGGATGTGACCTCACAGGGCAAGAACTTCTGCCGGGGCATCTTCATGCAGGGCGATCACTCCCAGGTGCCGGCGCCGCTGAAGCCCTCTACCGCACCCAAGCTCGTATTCCCCATGGAACTGCCCGGCTGGGCGCTGAACGCCACCACCGTGGGCCTGTTCAATACGCTGTTCTTCAACAAGCAGATCAAAAGCCGCGTCACCGCGTTGCAGGACTATGAGCCCTTCTTCTACCCGCTGGACGCGGTGCTGAAGTGGAACAAAATGTACGGCAAGCGCGGCCTGCTGCAGTTTCAGTACGCGATTCCCTGGGAAAACGCACGGCAGGGCACCGTCGCCATCCTGCGCGAGGTGGCGAAGTCCGGGCTGGCCAGCTTTCTTGCCGTGCTGAAGGCCTTCGGCGATGTGCCTTCGCCCGGGATGATGAGCTTCCCCAAGCCCGGGATCACGCTGGCGTTGGATTTCCCCATCAAGCCGGACGTGAGCTTCGCCCTGTTTGACCGCCTGGCGGAGATGACCTACGAGTTCGGCGGCCGGTTGTACCCGGCCAAGGACGCGCGCATGACCGCCGGCCAGTACCAGGCGTTTTACCCGCAGTGGGAGCGCTTCGCCCGCTAC
This sequence comes from uncultured Acidobacteriaceae bacterium, assembly GCA_964252405.1. Classification (GTDB taxonomy): domain Bacteria; phylum Acidobacteriota; class Terriglobia; order Terriglobales; family Acidobacteriaceae; genus Granulicella. The sequence goes on from CAXUNH010000031.1 coordinate 11,667, forward strand.
AAGGACCCAGCCATCACGTCCAGCTTCTGGGAACGCGTGGTGGGCCAACAGGGGCTGCGCCGTTGAGCCCGAATCCGATCCCCACGGTTCCTGGGCACAACACCACCGCGGACCTTCCTCTCACCTTGCAACGGAACGGCCCTGCCGGGACCGGCGCGGCGACGAGCGCGGGTGCGCGCAAGCGGATTCTGGTGCTCGGCGCGACGTCCGGCATTGCGGAGGCGACGATTCGCCTCTGGGCCTCGCGCGGCGAAGACCTTTTTCTGATTGGCCGGAACCCTGAGCGTCTTGCGGCCGTGGCCGCGGATGCGCGCGTTCGTGGTGCGGGCTACGTCGACACCGCCTTGACGGACCTGGACCAGACGCACCTGCACCCGGAGCTGCTGGCGCATGCCATCAACTCGCTCGGCGGCTTGGATATTGCCTACGTGGCGGTCGGGGTGCTCGGGGACCAGGCCAGGGCTGAACGGAACTTCGCCGAGACAGGGCAGATTTTGCACACGAACTTTGTCGCGCCTGCCAGCCTGCTCACCTGGCTGGCCAACTACTGTGCGCAGCGGCGCGCCGGAACTCTGGCGGTGCTGAGTTCGGTAGCCGGCGAGCGCGGACGCAAGTCGAACTATGTCTACGGCTCGTCGAAGGCCGGCCTGACCGTCTTCGTTGACGGCCTGCGCAATCGCGTGGACCGTGACGGCATCAAGGTGATGACCATCAAGCCGGGTCCCGTACGGACGGCCATGACCGAAGGGATGAAGGGCGAGCGCAAATTCGCCGACGTGAACAAAGTCGCCGCGACCATCGTGAAAGCGTTGGACAAAGGAACCAGGGGACCGGACGTGCTCTATGTCCCGGGCATCTGGCGGGTGATCATGACCGTGATCCGCGCCATTCCGGAGGGACGGTTTAAGAGGATGGACCTGTAGGGGCGCCCAGGGATGGGTCCGGAGTGCGTCGCCAAAAACTGGAAGCGCGTGGCCTGAATCTGCAACTTTTGGGATATTTCGCGACCGATCGGGGGAGAAGGCGCGTTTTGTTGAGGGAACCGCGCCTTCCTCTTTTGGCCCCTCAATTGCAAGGAGCAGCGTTACCCCTTCTTTCCAGGAGTTCCTCATGCCTCCTTCCCGTCTCCGGAGACCGGCGCACCTCCGCATTTGCGCCGCTCTCCTCGGTCTTCTTGCTACGCAAGCTCACGCCGTGGATATCAATGCACGGATTGTCGGTACGATCACGGATCCTTCCAACGCCGTCGTTCCAGGAATCGAAGTTACCGCAACGAATCAAGCTACGGGCGTTACGTTCAAGACCAAGTCGAACTCGGCAGGCGAGTACCTTTTCGCGCAGTTGCCCGTGGGGACGTATACGGTGACTGTCTCGGCCCCTGGCTTCAAGACGTTTGACATCAAGGGCATTGTGCTCACGATCGACCAGGAGTTTGTGGAACCGATTCACCTGGATGTGGGGAACGCAGCCGAGACCCTGGAGGTAGCGGCCGACAGCGTACAGGTCAACACGACGGACATGCAGTTGAACAACATCGTGAATTCAAAGCAGATGGTGGAGCTTCCTCTGATTGGGAGGAACTTCACGGGGCTGGAACTGATCGAACCGGGCGTTCAATCGTCCAGCGACCGGTTTTCGGGCAATTACTCTGCGAGTGGATCGGAGACGCAGCAGTCCGAATACCTGATCAACGGTGCCGACACGAACGATATCGCGCTGAACACCCTTGCGTTAACCCCCAACCTGGATGCGATCGATCAGTTCAATCTGATCGAAGGCCCGTTGAACGCTGAATACGATCGAAACTCGGGCGGCATCGTCTCTGCAACCATCAAGCAGGGTACCAATCACTTTCACGGGGACGCGTTCGAGTTTTACCGGGATACGTTTCTGAATACGGGGAACTTTTTTTCCTATGTGCCCGCGAGTGCAACGCGAGCGGCTTACAAGAATGTGACGCCGTATCACCAGAACATCTTCGGCGGCACGGTCGGCGGTCCAGTCTTGAAAGACAAGCTGTTCTTCTTCTTCGCATACCAGGGGACGCGTCAGCGTGTTCCGGGCACAAACGGCGGGGGCAACGCTCAGGTGTTTTCTGCCGCCCAAAGAGCGGGGGATTTTTCTACGGATCTGGGTTCGGGAAACGCCATCACGGGTTTCAAGTTTTCCGCGAATCCCATTCCGGGAACCCTGAAGATCCCCAGCTGCGGCGGAGCTACGACCTGGGCAGGATGTGTCGCCAACAACAAGGGACACTTCACCCCGGGCGATTTCAACTCTATCTCCAGTAATCTGCTCACGAAGTACGTTCCGTCGGCGAACAGCGGCGACTATAACTACGTTTTCAACTCGGTGACGACGACCAGTGCGAATCAATACATCGGCAGGGTTGATTACTCGCTGAACTCGCGCAATCAGATCACCGCTTTGGGTATTTACCAGAAGTCCGGCGTGACCTCGAACATTCCTTTCACCGGCGCCACGTTGCCTGGTTTCGGCGAGGTAGACACAACGTATGTGCAGCAATACACCGTGGATTATGTTGGGCAGTTGAGCGCGACGGCGGTGAACGACTTCGCCCTGCACTACACACGCTTCAACTATCAAGCCGTCTTTGCCCAAAGCACGCAGGATCCAGCGACGTACGGCTTTGCCATCCACCCGGAGATTGTTTCGGCTCAGAATCTTCCGACGATTGCAACGGGCTACTTCACTCTTGGTTTCAGCACGAATGGACCTCAACCCCGCATCGACCAGGTGTACCAGATCGACGATAACTTCTCGAAAACTGTGGGCCACCATCAGTTCAAGTTCGGGTACGATGGCCGGAAGTTTGAGGTGTCCAACCCGTTCGGGGCCAACAACAGCGGATCCTTCGGGTTCAGCAGCGCGGGACCGTACAGCTCGGGTGATCCTGGACTCGATTTCCTTCTTGGAGATTCGAACTCCTATGCCCAAGGCTCCGGAGCACAGATCCAGGCCAATGCCTTTCTCAATTACCTGTACGCGCAGGACACCTGGAAGCTGACCGACACGTTGACGTTGAGCTACGGTCTGGGCTACCAGATCGACACAACGTTGCACAATCGGCAGTACGGGGGAGAAGCGGTCGCGTGCTTTATCCCGGGCCAGACGTCCAAGGTGTTCTCAACTGCGCCTGCCGGCATTAATTATCCGGGGGATCCAGGGTGCACCGATTCCAGCCAGGCCTACACCCGGTTTGGCGATGTTGGCCCGCGGATCGGATTTGCCTACTCGCCGGATCTCGGGTTTCTTTCAGGCGGAAACGCGAAGAAGTTCTCCGTCCGAGGCGGATTTGGGATCTACTACAACCGGAGCGAAGAAGAGACCTCTCTGAACAATCTTCAGACGCCCCCCTTCGGGCAAAGGTCCAGCGGCGCCAAGGATTATGGCGCGGTCGCACCGGCCTTCGCGAACCCATTTCAGGACATCAATACGGGCCAGGTGTATACCAACAAGTTTCCGTTCACCTTTCCCACTGCAGGACAGACGATCAACTACGGGGCCTATGAGCCGCTGCGTCTGAGCATCTACTCTCCGACCTTCCGGTCTCCGTATGCGGAAAACTTCCAGCTCTCCCTGGAGCGGGAGTTCCCGTCGCGGGTAGTGGCCCGGGCAAGTTATGTGGGCTCGCTGGGACGGCATAACCAGATCACCTTTGAGGGGAACCCGATCACCCAGGCCGGTCACGATGCGTGTCTGGCCGATAACATCAATACCTCCACACACTGCGGCGCACCGGGCTACTCCGGGTACCGCAATTCGCAAAGCTATTACTTTACCAATCACACGCAATACGGATTCGTAGATCCAGCCACCAAGGTTCCGGCGTTTCCGAGCATCGGTTATGTGGGTTCTGAAGGCGCTTCCAGCTACCACGCGTTCCAAGCGAGCGTAGAGAAAGCGTTAACACATGGCCTGCAGTTCCAACTGAGCTACACCTTCTCACACTCTCTGGACAACGCTTCAAGCTACGAGAATTCGGGCTATGGCAGCTCCGGCCGTGGATACAACCAGTATGTGAAGGGCCTGAACTACGGCGATTCCACCTTCGACGCACGAAACAGGCTGGTGTTCGCCCCGATTTATGTGGTTCCGTTCAAGTCGACGAAGAGTACCTTTGCACCGACCAACCTTCTGCTCGGGGGATGGCAGGTAAGCGGAATCCTCACCTTGGCTCAAGGCTTCCCGTTTGACATCTCGTATGCGGGATCATCTTCCAACTCCTTGTGGTGCTCGAGTTCGTACTCGTTCTATGCTTGCCCGGACGAGCCGAACACCACAGGACCCCTGATTCGCAACAATCCAAGAAACAAGCTTGTTTCCTCAAGCGGCTCACTCACGAACGCAACCGCCTGGTTCAGCCCGACCACCTTTGCAGCCGCACCGTTGGGAACGTTCGGAAACACGCACCGCGATCCCTACCATGGCCCTGGTATCAACAACACGAATCTGATCCTGGCAAAGAACTTCGGTCTGGGCGGTGACGGAACACGTTCCATCCAGATCCGTATGGAGAGTGATAACGTCTTCAACCACACGCAGTTCAACAACCCTGCAAGCGCCTTTTCCACGACCAGTTCTCCGAGTGCAGGTACCACCCTCTCGGTCGGAAGCGCGGGTCACATCACCACAGCCGCAGCGGCACGCCAAACGCAATTGGCTGCCAAGTTCTACTTCTAGAGCAAAAGGATCACCATCCAGGAACGGAGCGCTTCGGCGCTCCGTTCTTTTTGTCCCAGTGAACTTACTGCTGCTGCGCCTGCTGGAAGCGCCGGCGGCTTTGGTTGGGTTGATCGGGGATGGCCTGTGCTTTTTCGACGAGGATGGACCAGTCTTCGGGTACGGGGAGCTCGCGGTCGAGCTGGGGTGTGCCTTCGCTGGGCGTTACGCGGACGGCGACGCTGAGTTCGCTGCGGGTGCGACCGCGGAACATGCCGTGGGTGGGCGGCACGTCGGCGTAGTCGCGGCCGATGGCCGTGCGGATGTGGCGCTCGCCGGCGACGAGGCGGTTGGTGGGGTCGAAGCCGACCCAGCCGAGTTCGGGGAGGAAGGCTTCAATCCAGGCATGCGTGGCGGACGCCTCGGAGCGGTCCTGCGCGTCACCCCCGTGATACAGGTAGCCGCTGACGTAGCGGCAGGGAATGCGCAGTTTTGTGCGGATCAGCGCGATGGCGATGTGCGCGAAGTCCTGGCACACGCCGGCGTGGCTGGTGAGCGCGTGATCGATGGGCGAGTCGGCCCGCGTGGATTTGGGTTTGTAGTCGAAGTACTTGTAGATCTGCTCGTTGAGTTGATGGAGAACGCTGAGCGGGTCGTCGCGGCGTCGCAGATCGAACTCCCTTGCCAGCTTTTCCAGCGCATCGGTGGGCGCGGCAAATTCACTGGGCAGCAGCATCTCCCAGAAGTCGCCCTCGCGAACTTCGTGGTCCAGCTCCTCCCATGCGTCGGCCGGCAAGGAGGCGGGGATGGCCGGCTGGGGCTGCATTTCCACCAACGATTCAGCAACGATGACCAGCTGGCTATGCTGGACGGGGATGTCGAAGTGGTGGACATTGTTCGCCAGATGGTCGCGGTAGCTGAAGACGCGACAGCGCGGCGTGACCGAAAGCTGGAACGTGAGGCAGCGCTGACTCGCATCCGAGCGCGGATGCATGCGGGTCTCCATGATGCTCTCGGAGACCGGGCTCTTGTAGACGAACTTGGTGAGATGGCGAATGAAGAAGTGCATGAGACCTCGGGGCGGGAAGGTGCAGGAGCGGACCGCCGGCGCTATCCTGCGAGCGCGATCTGAATCGGGTAGTCCACGTAGAGCTCATAGATGCTTTGGTGGATGTCGTGGCACTGGCGTTGGACCGAATGCAGGAACTCGACCACATTGCGGGACAGCAATTCGTCGATGCTGATGAACCCGAGCTGCGCATTCAGGCGACCGGCGATGCGCGAGAGTTGATCGCCGCGGCCCTTCGTGTTCTTGGGTCCGCTCTTGGCGTAGATGGCATCGAGCGCGCGCTCGACGCTCTCAATGGAGAAGCGCAGCGAGTGGGGAAATTCGGGATCCAGCAGCAGAAACTCTGAGATGCGCTCCGGGCTCAGGTCAGCGGTGTAGACCTTGCAGTAGGCCTCAAAGGCCGTGCAACTGCGCAGCAGGCCCATCCAGGAAAGGAATTGATTGCTTTCGGCGACGCGTTCGGGCTGGGACCAGAGGTCGTCGTGGTACGCCTCCAGCAACGTCGCGGTGGCGGAGGCGCGCTCCAGAAAACGGCCTACCTGGATGAAGTGCCAGCCTTCGCCGTGGCTCATGGTGGAGTCGCTGATGCCTTGGAACTGGTGGATGGCCTCCAGCACCTGCATCAGGAAGTTCGAGGGAGCTTCGCTGGAGATGTGCGGGCCTTCGGCTCGCATCAGGCTGCGGTGTTCCGGACGAATGACATCCAGATACAACGAATTCAGGCGTTGCCACTGTTCGGTGGAGATCTGTTCGCGCACATGACGCGCATTCTCGCGCGCGGAGGTGATGCAGGAGAGCACGGAGGACTTGTGCTCGAGATCGAAGATGAGCGCGTTCGCCAGTGCATATGGATTGCCCTCCCACTTCAGCCGTTTGGGGCGGCCCAGTGCATCCAGCAGACGCAGCCAACGATGGTCGGAGCTCGATGCGCTCTCGTCCAGCATGAGGTTGAGATTGACGTCGAGCAGGCGCGTTGTGTGTTCGGCGCGCTCCAGATAGCGCGACATCCAATAGAGCGAATCCGCAACGCGTGAGAGCATGAACCTCCTCGCAGTCCCGCCAACGATGTGCACAGAGCCGAAGCGCTGCGTCACGCTTCGTACAGCATGGGGTTTGTTTCAATCTACACGCAGTGGCGTTATGGCGTGTGCGGCGGCGCCTGCATCAGCTGCAGGAACAGCTTGTAGAACCTGGCCGTGTCGAGGTCCTGCAGCACATGCACCGCGCGCAGATCCGTGCGTGGGGGCTTGTGTGCGGCGTCCCAACTGAGGGTATCGCCGTAGTTGGGACCGCGCGCAAGGTCCACGTCCAGGTACAGCGTTTCTTCCCGGGTGATGATCTTCGGATCGATCCAGGCGCACGCAGCGAGTTCGTCCCACATGTAGTAGAACTCGTCGGTGTAGCGCGCGAGGTACTGGGCCGCGGGCTGGTTCGATGTGGCGATCTGGTGCAGCATCTGCTTGCTGAACTGGGTCTTGATGGAGATATCGACCGTGGTGAGGTCGACGCGTGGCCAGGGCGCGCGGAGCACGATGTGCGCCGCCTCTGGGTCGAACCAGAAGTTGAACTCGTGCCGTGGGTGATTGGCGTACTCGGGATCGGCGGTCTGGGGCGCCAGGCTTCCACCCATGATGACGATGCCTTGCGTGAGTTCGGCGAGGTGAGGGTCGATGGCGAGAGCCAAAGCGATGTTGGTCAGAGGACCCGCAGCGTAGATGGTCACCTGGTGAGGATGGGCGTACACCTGCCTCAGGAGGAAGTGGGCGGCATCTTCGTCAGCCAGCGGCTTGGACGCCGGCGCGCCTTCTTTGAGCGTGGGGACGACTTCCGGAGCATGGTACGGCTCGTTGTTGGTGTGATCGGCAAGATCGCCCCAGGCGCCGTACCAGGAGAGACTGCCATCGCGCACACGATCGGCAAAGGTTTCCTCACGCGTACGCAGCAGAGGAAACGTGGCGCCGGCGACGACGGGCACGTCGGTACGGTGGATCAGCTCCAGCATGCGCAGGGTGTGTGCGGTCTCTTCAGCTTGCCATGCGTTGCCGCTGACGGTCGTGATGCCGAGCACGCGGACACCGGGCGCCTGGAGCAGGGCCATCATCGCCATCTGATTGGAGCCGGCCGGGCCGGAGCCATCCTGATCGATGAGCACGAGGCGCTGCGCTGTGACAGAAGTCAGTCCTATACATGCCAGCGCTAGAGGGATACAACGAGCGAGCCTCATGACTCGTCACGCCCCTAGCGACAACGGGAGGTGATCCAGCGCGACCTCAGACAGATCAAGGCGTTTGGATGCATTCTGGGTATCCAGTCCTACCACGTTGCCCTGCTCATCGAAGTCAACGACCAGACCGTCAGCAACCTCCGGCGAGTCGGAGCTGACGGTAGCTGAAAGATCAATGTAGAGAGAATCTGCATCAGGGTAGTAGTGGAGCTCCATGGCTGTCTCCGAGGATAACTGCTATCGAGGAAGGCGTTGTGGACAGTCTCCCCGTCTTCAGGGGTAACGACCGGAAGAGCTTTACCGGCGAATTCTGGAGCATAACCGAAAAGCGTATCCGACCATCCGGCTGCACTTCGCATTTGCTTGGCTTCGCGATCACCTCGGCGCACCAACGCTCCTCCGAGCAAGGTCGTTTGCGAAGAACTTGCTCCCGATCATAAGCCGTTGTTCGCATGCGTCCGGTCAGCTCAAGACCCAGGTGTCTTTGGAGCCGCCGCCCTGGGAGCTGTTGACCACGAGCGAGCCCTCGCGCAGCGCGACCCGCGTGAGGCCGCCCGGAACGATGGTGACTTTGTCTCCATAGAGCACGTAGGGTCGGAGATCGACGTGGCGAGGCTGGAGCGAGTCGCCGATAAGGCAGGGTGCGCGGCTGAAGCTGATGGTTGGCTGCGCGATGTAGTTGCGAGGGTTGGCTTTGATTTTTTCGGCGAACTCCTCGCGTTCCTTCGAAGAGGACTGAGGGCCGATCAGCATGCCGTAACCACCGGATTCGCCCACCGCTTTGACCACCAGCTTGTCGAGGTTGGCAAGGACATGTTCGCGCTCTTTGTCGATGGAACAAAGAAACGTCTTCACGTTGTTCAGGATGGGATCTCCGCCGAGGTAGTACTTGATGATGTCGGGAACGAAGGCGTAGATCGCTTTATCGTCGGCAACGCCCGTGCCGAAGGCGTTGGCCAGGGTTACGTTCCCGGCACGGTAGGCATTGAACAGGCCGGCGCTGCCGAGGATGGAGTCCTGGCGAAAGGCGAGTGGGTCGATGAAGTCGTCGTCCACACGGCGGTAGATCACGTCCACACGCCGGAGCCCGCTGGTGGTGCGCATGTAGCAGATGTTGTCGTGCACGACGAGATCGCGGCCCTCTACCAGCTCGATGCCCATCTGCCGGGCGAGGTACGCGTGCTCGAAGTAGGCGGAGTTGAAGACGCCAGGCGAGAGCAGAACGATATTGGGCTCGGGCCGGCCCTCCGGGGCAAGGGAGCGCAGGGTGCTGAGCAGCACCTGAGTGTAGTGCTCGATGGCGCGCACGTTGTAGTTGCGAAAGAGCTGCGGGAAGATGCGCTTCATCACGCGGCGATTGGTGAGCATGTAACTCACGCCGCTGGGCACGCGCAGATTGTCTTCCAGCACAACGAAGTCGCCGTTGCCGAGCCGGATCAGGTCCGTTCCGCAGATGGCGACGTAGACGTTGCGCGGTACCTGAAGGCCCTGCATTTGGCGGCGAAACTGCGGGCAGGAGTAGACCAGCTCGCGCGGCACAACGCCATCGCGCAGGATGCGGCCCTCGTTGTAGATGTCTTTGAGGAAGAGGTTCAGGGCTGTGATGCGCTGGGTGAGCCCGCGCTCGACGCGATCCCACTCCACCGCCGTGATGATGCGGGGAAGCAGATCGTAGGGAAAGATGCGCTCTGTGCCTTCTTCCCGGCCGTAGACGGTGAAGGTGATGCCCTGGTTCAGGAAGGCGAGATCGGCGGCCTGTTTGCGGCGCTGCATTTCGCTGGGCGGAAGGTCGGAGAGCTGCGCAAGGAGGGGACGGTAGTGCTCGTGGAGCACGTTTTCGCCCAGGAACATTTCGTCAAAGGCATGATCCAGCGTGTAGTTCCGCAAGTCCGCGAACTGAGACTGCGACTGCGTCTGCCCGGACGCCCCTTGTGACTGGAACATGAGTGTGGTCAGTATAGGTCAGGTTCGGTCCGGCAGCTTTGGCGTCAGTGTGTGCGGGCCCGGCGATGTCGCAGGCGGGAAAGTCCCCGAGTTGATAGACTGGATAGGATACACACTTCTGCAGTTTCGCTCAGGTTGAGCGCCCCCTCGTGGGAAAGACAGGATAAGTTCGCAGTGAGCACCGCCGCCGCCATCGCCACCCAGCCCATTCGCAACATCGCCATCATCGCGCACGTCGACCACGGTAAGACTACGCTGGTGGACGCCATGCTGCGTCAGTCGGGCACGTTTCGCTCCAACGAGACCATGATCGAGCGCGTCATGGATTCGAACGACCTTGAAAAAGAGCGCGGCATCACGATTCTCGCCAAGAACACGGCGATCCATTACAAGGACACCAAGATCAATATCGTGGACACACCGGGCCACGCGGACTTCGGCGGCGAGGTGGAGCGGGCGCTGAAGATGGTGGACGGCGTGGTGCTGCTGGTGGACGCGAGCGAGGGCCCGCTGCCGCAGACGCGGTATGTGCTCTCCAAGGCGCTGGAAGCCAAGCTGACGCCGATTCTGGTGATCAACAAGATCGACCGGCCGGATGCGCGCGCGCAGGAGGTGCTGAACGAGGTGTACGACCTGTTCATCGACCTGGACGCGGACGAGAACATGCTGGAGGTCCCGGTGATCTACACCAACGGCAAGGCCGGGACGGCGACGATGGACCTGGCCACGCCGGGCACCGATCTGCAGCCGCTCTTTGAGCTGATTCAGAACACGATTCCGGTGGCGAAGGGCGATCCGGAAGGCGTGTTGCAGATCCTGGTCACGAACCTGGACTACTCGGACTACCTTGGCCGGCTGGCGATTGCGCGGGTGTTCAACGGCACGTTGCGCACCGGGCAGGAGGTTGCGGTGTCCAAGCGCGACGGCTCGCTGCAGAACGTCAAAATTACGAAGCTGTTCAGCTTCGATGGGCTGAAGCGCACGGACATCACGGAGACGACGCTGGGCGACATCGTGGCCATTGCGGGCGTTCCTGGGATCACCATCGGCGAGTCGTTTACCGATATCGAGAATCCTTCGCCGCTGCCGCTGATCACCATCGATGAGCCGACCATTGCGATGCAGTTCTCGGTGAACAACTCGCCGTTTGCGGGGCGGGAGGGATCGTATGTGACCTCGCGCAACCTGAAGGAGCGACTGGACAAGGAGCTGCTGACCAACGTGTCGATCCGCGTGGAAGACACGGGTTCACCGGAGACGTTCAAGGTGCTGGGCCGCGGCGAACTGCAGCTTTCCGTGCTGATCGAGATGATGCGACGCGAGAGCTTCGAGCTGATGGTGTCGCGGCCGGAGATTGTGACCAAGCGCGTGGATGGGGCGTTGATGGAGCCTTCCGAGCAGCTGACGATCGACATCCCTGAGGCGTTTGTGGGGACGGTGATCGAGCGGCTTGGGCCGCGCAAGGGCGAGATGGTGAAGATGTCCAACCATGGGTCCGGGCGCGTGCGGATGGAGTTCAAGATCCCGTCGCGCGGCCTGATCGGGCTGCGGAACGAGATGCTGACCGAGACGCGCGGAACGATTGTGATGAACTCGATTGCGGCGGATTACATCCCGTACCAGGGGGAGATTCCGCAGCGGCCGACGGGGGCGCTGGTGTCGGACCGCGCGGGTACAACGACGATCTACGCGCTGAACGGGCTGCAGGACCGTGGGGTGCTGTTTGTGCCGGATGGCATTGAGGTCTACGAGGGCATGATCGTGGGCGAGCACTCGCGCGACAACGACCTGGATGTGAATGCGGTTCGCGAGAAGAAGCTGACCAACATGCGCGCGAGCTCGGCGGATGAGGCTTTGCGGCTGGTGCCGTACAAGCAGTTGACGCTGGAGCAGTCGATCGAGTTCATCGCGGACGACGAGCTGGTGGAGGTGACGCCGAAGTCGCTGCGGTTGCGGAAGAAGGTGTTGCAGGCGAACCGGCGGCCGCGCAAGGGGCAGCCGGTGGACTAGGAAGTACCCCCCCCGGGGGGGGGGTACTTCTGGTGTAAAGTACGTCCGATACGGTACTTAGGTCTGGACTTCGCGCTCCGTTACCACTCCTTGCGCGCCGGGCTTCGGATCCCTCCGGGGGTGGATTCTCCGATCCTCGATTCGCACGATCGCAGGATCAAGGCAGGAAGTTGGGTGGGGCTACCTGAGGTCCAGTGTAGAAGAACGGGGCCGAATACTACGCAGAAGCACAACGCAAAAAGGGCGCGGCGCAAGCCGCGCCCGTGTGGTTGGGGATGGGGGTGGTTCGGCCTCGGGGCGCCGAA
>CAXUNH010000031.1:23911-26326 GCA_964252405.1 uncultured Acidobacteriaceae bacterium
CACCCCAAATCTGGGCGCGGGTACCGCGGCGCCCTTGTCTTTGGAGATGAGCGTTCTAGCGCATCGTGCCGCCGAAGACCCGGGTGACCTCGGCGATGAAGGCGTGAGCGCCTGCGGGTACAGGGACACCGCCGTTGAAGATTGTCTGGAACGCGACGTCATGGCCGTAGAACTCGCGGGTGTCCTTGGCGTTCTGGTGGACCTCGTCTCCGTTCAGGTCGATGCCGGCGAAGAGACCCTTGTTGCGCGAGTAGGTGAGAAAGCCGGTGTTGGCCAGTTCCGTGGTGGACGCCTGAGAGTCACGTCCTACAGGACCGGCTGCCACGCCGATGTCCCCACCGAGCTTGATCTTCTCCTTGAGGAGCCGGTCGGCGGTCTCTTTGGTAGTGCCGACGAGCACGAGATCCGTGCCTTCGCCGCCGGCCTGCAGACCGAAGCTGACGCCGGTCATCTGGACAAAGGCGGGAGCGCTCCAGCCCTTATGGGCGACGTAGCAGGTAGCGACACCCTGACCGTACTCCACACCACCGATGAAGGCACCTTTTTTGAAGCTGGGAATGACTACGACGCAGTGCGCGTGCTTGGCGATGTTGTCTGGAATGCCTTTGTCGGGCACATTGGCCAGCTCATGAAGGATGCCGGTCGCGGCTTTGACGCGCTCCTCGAGTTTGGGGGACTGGGCGCTGGCGGTCAGGGCGAGGACTGGGGCCAAAACCGAGGCGGCGGCGATTCTTGCAAACATTCTCACTTGTGTCTCCTAGAGGTCGATGATTTGGATGCACCCTCACCGTTGTGAGGATGGTAGGCAAGGCCAGAAAGGATGTTCAGACAACACATTAGAGCCTTACGGGGAAGAATGCCTGAGAAACAACGCGTGGGAGCATGCCAGGTACTCAAACCCGCACCTGTCCCGGGAGTTGCCACCGATCCGGCGACTCCCGCTAGCGCAGGGCGGCATCGACCTCGGGGAAGTAGCTTGGCGGTTTGAGCAGTTCGCGGGGTTTGCTCCCATCCGCGGGGCCGACGAGGCCGTCGCGCTCCATGAGGTCGATGAGGTGCGCGGCGCGGCCGTAGCCGATGCGGAGGCGGCGCTGCAGCAGGGACGTGGACGCTTTGCCGAACTCGAAGACGAGGCGGACGGCGTCGTCGAACATGGGGTCGGCTTCCTCGCCTTCGTTAGAAGAGCCTGATCCGTTGTCGGCTTTCTCTTCCTTGGGGCCTTCGAGGAAGCCTTCCACGTATTCGGCTTCGCCCTGGGCCTTCCAGAAGCTGGTGACGGCGGCGACTTCCTTTTCGGTGACAAACGGCGCGTGGATGCGCTGAAGGCGGCTGGTGCCGGGCGGCAGGAAGAGCATGTCGCCGCGGCCGAGGAGCGACTCTGCGCCGTTGGTGTCGATGATGGTGCGGGAGTCGATTTTGGTGGCGAGCCGGAAGCTCATGCGGGTGGGGACGTTGGCCTTGATGAGGCCGGTGATGACGTCGACGGAGGGGCGCTGCGTGGCGAGCACGAGGTGGATGCCGACGGCGCGGGCCATCTGGGCGAGGCGGGTGATGGATTCTTCGACGTTGGCGCGGTCGAGCATCATGAGGTCGGCGAGCTCGTCAATGACGATGATGATGTAGGGGAGCGGCTCCTGGTTGACGTCCTCGAAGAGGTACTCGGAGCCGTGGTCGAAGAGTTTGTTGAACTGGTCGATGTTGCGGACGTGGTTGGCGGCCAGGAGCTTGAGGCGGCGCTCCATCTCCTTGACGGCGTTTTTCAGGGCGTTGGCGGCGAGTTTGGCCTCGGTGATGATGGGCGTGAAGAGGTGGGGGATGCCCTCGTACATGCCGAGCTCGACGCGCTTGGGATCGACGAGGATCATGCGGACCTGCTCGGGGGTGGAGCGGAAGAGAACGCTCATGATCATGGCGTTGATGGCGACCGATTTACCCGAGCCGGTGGAGCCGGCGATGAGGACGTGGGGCATGGAGGCGAGGTCGGCGACGACGATGCGGCCGTCGATGTCCTTGCCGAGGGCGATGGGGAGGCGCGATTTGGTGGCGGCGAAGTTTTCGCTTTCCACGACGTCGCGGAGCCAGATGGTTTCGCGTTCGGCGTTGGGAACCTGGATGCCAACGGTGGATTTGCCGGCCATGCGCTCGATGAGGACGGATTCGGCGGCCATGGCGAGGCAGAGGTCGTCGGCGAGGCCGGTGACGCGGGAGTATTTGACGCCGGCGTCGGGGCGGAACTCGTAGGTGGTGACGACGGGGCCGGGATTGATCTGCTCGACGCGGCCGGCGACGCCGAACTCGGCGCATTTTTCGACCAGGACCTGGGCTTCGGCGCGGAGGAGCTCTTCGCGGACGACGGTTTGGCCTTCCGAGGCGTGGAGGAGCGTGGCGGGCGGGAGCTGGTAGCCGCGGATGGAC